>NZ_JTLF01000233.1:0-17176 GCF_000798855.1 Enterobacter sp. ZOR0014
GAACATCGAGGCGGGTTTTTTGTTTTTACATCAACGGCATCGCTCGCTGCACGATATCAATCAGCGGCTGCGGATAGATACCGAAGATCAGCACCAGCAGGGCTGAGATAAGCACTACGATACCACCGGCGCTGTACTGCCAGTTAGATGGCGCATCGCGGTTGAGCTGCTGAGGCGCGCTCAGGTAGAGGCTCACGGCAACGCGCAGGTAGTAATAGAGACCAATCGCGGAACCGATAACCACACCGGCAGTCAGCCACCACAGGTGTGCCTGCACACCGACGGCCAGCACGTAGAATTTACCGATAAAGCCCAGCGTCATCGGGATACCCGCCAGAGAGAGCATCATCACGGTCATCACCGCGGACAGGATCGGACGGTGCCAGAACAGACCACGGTAAGAGAACAGTGAGTCGGCATCCGGGCCACGGTATGGGCTGGACATCAGGCTCACCACGCCGAAGGCGCCGAGGCTGCTGAACAGGTAACCGGCCAGATACACGCCCACGGCTTCCATCGACATTTCACCGCTCTGCAGCGCAATCAGCGCCACCATCAGGTAGCCCAGATGAGAGATGGATGAGTAGCCCAGCAGACGCTTGATGTTGGTCTGGCTCAGCGCCATCAGGTTACCAAAGATGATGGAGACGAACGCGATGATGCCCAGCACCACGCGAACCGCTTCACTGTCACCCACCGGCGCGTACAGGAACAGACGCATGACCACACCGAAGATAGCGATTTTGCTCGCTGTCGCCAGGAAGGTCGACACCGGCGCAGGCGCGCCCTGGTATACGTCTGGTGTCCACAGGTGGAACGGAACCAGTGAGAGTTTAAAGCCAAGGCCTACAATCATCATGCCCAGCCCCGCCAGCAGCAGCGGCTCGTGGAGCATGCCGTCGCCGAGGCTCTTGCCGAGCGCCATGAAAGAGAGGTTACCGGACTGTGCGTACAGCAGCGCAATACCAAACAGCAGGAACGAGGACGCAGCAGCAGACAGGATGGTGTACTTGATGCTTGCTTCCAGAGAGCGCTTTTGACGGAAGGCGTAACCAATCAGACCGAACAGCGGCAGAGAGATCAGCTCAATACCGAGGAACAGCGCGGCCAGATGGTTAGCATTCGCCAGCAGAATGCCGCCCAGCGCGGCAATCAGAACCAGCAGATAAAACTCTTCTTTGTTGTCGTTGTAGCCTTCGAGCCATGGGTACGCAAAGGTACAGGTCGCCAGGCTCGCCAGCAGCACCAGACCGGTGTAGAGCATGGCATAGCCGTCAACGCGCATCAGCGGCGTGACGTCCATCGCACCGCCCTGGCCAACAAACCAGAGAGAGACTAACGCGGCGTTCAGGCCGATGACCGACAGCGTGGCATTCAGGAAGTGATTGCGTCGCCACGCAATGGAGAGCATCACAACCACCACCGTCAATCCGACGATCAGCAGCGGTAGCAGCGCAATCAGTTGTTGTGGAGTTATTGTCATGGCGATTTACGGCCTTGTAGTAGAAGCAGAATTAACAAACCACTGCTGGATGTTGCCCATCGCACTGTGCGAGGTATCCAGAATCGGCTGCGGGAAGAAGCCCAGCAGCACCAGCAGTACGACCAGCAGCAGGATGATGAACAGCTCACGCAGCGACATCCCCGGCAGTTCTTGTGCAGCAATTTCGCTCTTCGCTTTACCGAAGTAAGCGCGGTGCAGCATCGCCAGCGAGTAGACGGAAGCGAACACCAGACCAAAGGTGGAGATCACGGTGATCACCGGCACCACTTTGAAGCTGCCGAACAGAATCATAAATTCGCCGACGAAGTTACCGGTGCCTGGCATCCCCAGGGTGGCAACCGCGAAGAACATGGAGAGCGCTGGCAGCCATTTAATTTTGCTCCACAGACCGCCCATCATGCGCATGTCACGCGTGTGCAGACGTTCGTACAGCTGACCACACAGGATGAAGAGGCCGGCAGCGGACAGACCGTGTGCAATCATCTGGATCACCGCGCCCTGGTACGCCAGCTGGCTGCCGGTGTAGATGGCAATCAGCACGAAGCCCATGTGGGAAACGGAGGTGTAGGCAATCAGACGCTTGATGTCGTACTGCGTGAAGGCCATCCAGGCACCGTAGAAGATACCGATCACACCGAGCCACATGGCAATCGGGGCAAACTCAGCGGACGCATTCGGGAACAGCGGCAGCGCGAAACGCAGCAGACCGTAGGCCGCGGTTTTCAGCAAGATGCCCGCCAGGTCAACGGAACCCGCCGTGGGTGCCTGAGAGTGCGCGTCTGGCAGCCAGCCGTGCAGCGGAACCACCGGCATTTTCACCGCGAATGCGATGAAGAAGCCCAGCATCAGCAGGTATTCAACGCCGTGCGACATCGGGGTTTTCAGCAGATCTTCGTAGTTGAAGGTCCAGATGCCCGTCGCGTTATGGTGAACAAACACCAGCGCCAGAATGGCAATCAACATCACCAGACCGCTCGCCTGGGTGTAGATGAAGAACTTGGTCGCCGCCGTGATACGCGTTTTACCGTCGGATGCCTTGTGGCCCCAAAGCGCGATCAGGAAGTACATCGGCACCAGCATCATCTCCCAGAAGAAGAAGAACAGGAACATGTCGATGGCAAGGAACACGCCGATCACGCCGCCCAGGATCCACATCAGGTTCAGGTGGAAAAAGCCCTGGTATTTTTCGATTTCTCGCCAGGAGCAGAGTACCGCCAGAACACCGAGCAGACCGGTCAGCACCACCATCAGCAGCGACAGACCGTCAATCGCCAGGTGGATGGTGATACCGAAACGTGGGATCCAGGGCAGGATGAACTCAGACTGCCACTGCGGGATGCCCGCAGACTGGGTCAGTGAGTAACCGCCCTGCAACCACAGTTGCAGGCCAAGCGCGAGCGTCAATCCCATGGTGATCAGCGCGATCCAGCGCGGCATCTTCACGCCAAAGCGTTCAGTCTGCCAGCACAGGAAGCCGCCGATGAAGGGAATTAATATTAGCCAGGGTAGTAACATGGCGATTTACATTCCTTTTTAAGGCCCCCAGCAGGGGCCTGATTTTCAACGAATTCGAATAAAATTCACTTAACGATCAACGCAACACCATCAGCAGCGCCAGCACGACAACCGCACCGATGCTCATGGACGCCACATACCAGCGCAGGTAACCGTTCTCGCTGTACAGCAGGCCTTTACCTGCAAAGCGGGAGAGGATCGCCGGGATATTCATCAGGCTGTTCAGTGGGTCGCGCTTCAGCAGCCACGCGATGCCAAGGAACGGCTTAACGAAGATCATGTCGTACAGCCAGTCGAAGCCCCACGCGTTGTACCACCAGGTGCCCAGCAGACGGCCAGGCGCGCTGTTGGCAACGGCGGTCACCAGCGTGCGTTTGCCCAGCCACAGCCATGCCGCAATCAGGATGCCCGCAATAGCGACCACACCGGAAGTGATTTCAAGCGTCAGAACACGACCGTGCTCAAGCTCGGTGGTGTCTGGCAGTACGCCCTGCAGCGGCGGCACAATCATTGCGCCAACGAAGGTGGACAGTACCAGCAGCACAATCAGCGGCAGGTGGTGGGTAATCCCCTTCCCTGCGTGAGCGTGAATTTGTTCTTTACCGTGGAATACGATGAAAATCATACGGAAGGTATACAGGGAGGTCATGAATGCACCGACCAGACCCGCAACCATCAGATTGATATGACCATTCGCCATGGCACCCGCAAGGATTTCGTCCTTACTGAAGAAGCCCGCGGTGATCAGCGGCAGTGCCGCCAGCGCCGCGCCGCCCACCAGGAAGCAGACATACACCAGCGGAATGGACTTACGCAGTCCGCCCATCTTGAAGATGTTCTGCTCGTGGTGGCAGGCCAGAATCACCGAACCAGATGAGAGGAACAGCAGCGCTTTAAAGAACGCGTGCGTCATCAGGTGGAAAATGGCCGCGTCCCAAGCCTGAACGCCCAGCGCCAGGAACATATAACCAATCTGGCTCATGGTGGAGTACGCGAGAACGCGTTTGATGTCGGTCTGTACCAGCGCAGCAAAGCCTGCCAGCACCAGCGTGACCGCACCGACGATACCCACCAGATGCAGAATTTCCGGGGTCATCAGGAACAGGCCATGGGTACGCGCAATCAGGTAGACACCGGCGGTGACCATGGTCGCGGCGTGGATCAGTGCGGAGACAGGGGTTGGACCCGCCATCGCGTCGGCCAGCCATGTCTGCAACGGCAACTGTGCGGATTTACCCACAGCGCCACCCAGCAGCATCAGCGTTGCCCACCACAGCATGTTGTTGCCTGCAGCGAAGTGCGCTGGCGCCAGTTCCACCATTTCGCGGAAGTTCAGCGTGCCCAGTTCGTTGTAAAGAATGAACAGCGCGAAAGCGAGGAAGACGTCACCCACGCGGGTCACGACGAACGCTTTCATGGCCGCTGCGCCATTCTTCGGATCGGTGTAGTAGAAGCCAATCAGCAGGTAAGAACACAGACCCACGCCTTCCCAGCCCAGATACATCAGCAGCAGGTTATCGGCCAGCACCAGAACCACCATGCTGGCGATAAACAGGTTGGTGTAGGCGAAGAAGCGGGAGTAACCCTCTTCACCGCGCATATACCAGGAGGCGAACATGTGGATCAGGAAGCCAACGCCGGTGACCACGGAGAGCATGGTCAGCGAGAGGCCGTCCAGCACCAGGTTGAAGCCAATGTTGAAATCACCGACCGACATCCAGGTCCACAGCGGCACGCTGAAAGGCTGATGTCCGTTGTTAAAGAAGTCGATCCCCGCATACGCTGTGACCAGCGCAGCCAGACCGATTGAGCCAATGCCCACGGTCGCAGACAGATTCTCAGACCAGCGGCCGCGAGAAAACGCCAGCAGCACGAAGCCAATCAGCGGAAAAATAATGGTTAAGGCAAGCATGTTCATCCACGCAACTCACTTACTGAATCGATGTTCAGATTCTGGCGGCGACGATGGAGCTGCAGCAACAGCGCCAGGCCAATACTCGCTTCAGCAGCCGCGAGGCTGATGGCGAGAATATACATCACCTGACCATCGGTCTGGCCCCAGTAGCTTCCGGCGACCACGAAGGCCAGCGCGGAGGCGTTAATCATGATTTCCAGACCGATCAGCATAAACAGCAGATTGCGGCGGATAACCAGACCGGTCAGACCCAGAACGAATAAAATCGCAGCGAGGATCAGTCCATGTGTTAAGGGGATCATGCGCGCTCCTCCGTTTTTCTTTTCGCGCGGTCGTCAGTGCGGTTGCTCAGCACCTCGCCAGCACGCTCTTCGCGACCAACGTGGAAAGCAACCACCAGGCCTGCCAGCAGCAGCATAGAGGCCAGTTCCACCGCCAGAACGTATGGGCCAAAGAGCGTGATACCCACCTCTTTAGCGCCGATCGGCGTGCCGTCGATGCCCTGATCGTTCACGCCCAGAATGGCGTAAACAATCACAACCAGCATGATGGCCGACAAAATTGCCGGGCCAATCCACACCTGCGGTTTTAACCACTGACGTTCCTGCTCAATTTCAGAGCCGCCCAGGTTCAGCATCATCACCACGAACACGAACAGCACCATAATGGCCCCGGCGTAGACGATGATTTCCAGCGCACCGGCGAAGTGTGCGCCCAGTGCGAAGAACACCCCGGAGATAGCCAGCAGCGAGATGATTAAGTACAGCAGCGCATGCACCGGATTGGTGTGCGTAATCACTCGCAGCGTAGCCAGGATGGCGATAAGGCCACAGATATAAAAAGCGAATTCCATTGCCCTCTCCTTACGGTAACAGGCTCTTGACGTCGATAGGCTTAGCTTCATTCTCTGCTTCGCCCTTATCTTTGCCGTCGATTGCCATACCCGCCATCCGGTAGAAGTTATATTCCGGGTATTTGCCCGGACCGGAAATCAGCAGATCCTCTTTCTCGTACACCAGGTCCTGACGCTTGTACTCACCCAGCTCGAAGTCTGGAGTCAGCTGAATCGCCGTGGTTGGGCACGCTTCTTCACACAGACCGCAGAAAATGCAGCGTGAGAAGTTGATGCGGAAGAACTCAGGGTACCAGCGGCCATCTACCGTCTCTGCTTTCTGCAGAGAGATACAGCCGACCGGACACGCTACCGCACACAGGTTACAGGCAACGCAGCGCTCGGAACCGTCCGGGTCGCGCGTCAGCACAATACGGCCACGGTAGCGCGGCGGCAGATATACCGGCTCTTCCGGGTACATCCGGGTTTCGCGTTTGGCAAACGCGTGCAGGCCGATCATCCAGATACTGCGTACCTGGGTACCGAAGCCTACCAGTAATTCTTTTAAGGTCATGGTCTATAGCCCCTTATGGCTGCTGCCAGAGAATGACAGCTGCCGTTACCAACAAGTTGACGAGCGTCAGCGGCAGGCACACTTTCCAGCCGAAGGACATTACCTGGTCATAACGTGGACGCGGTAACGCTGCGCGAATCAAAATGAACATCATCATGAAGAACGCGGTTTTCAGCGCGAACCAGATGAACGGCGGTAAGAACGGGCCATGCCAGCCACCAAAGAACAGCGTTACCATCAACGCGGAAATGGTGACGATACCGATGTACTCGCCCACGAAGAACAGACCGAACTTCATACCGGAATATTCGATGTGGTAACCGTCGGCCAGTTCCTGTTCGGCTTCTGGCTGGTCAAACGGGTGACGGTGACACACTGCCACGCCCGCGATAGCAAAGGTAATAAAACCAAAGAACTGCGGGATAACGTTCCAGATGTCAGCCTGGTTGTTGACGATGTCGGTCATGTTGAATGAACCGGCCTGCGCCACCACGCCCATCAGGGAGAGTCCCAGGAACACTTCGTAGCTCAGCGTCTGCGCGGAAGCACGCATCGCACCCAGCAGCGAGTATTTGTTGTTACTGGACCAGCCTGCGAACAGGACCGCGTAAACCGCGAGGCCTGCCATCATCAGGAAGAACAGGATGCCGATGTTCAGGTCAGCGACCACCCAGGTCGGGCTAACGGGAACGATAGCAAATGCCAGCAGCAGCGAGGTGAAGGCGATCATCGGCGCCAGCGTAAAGATCACGCGGTCCGAGAAGCGCGGGATCCAGTCCTCTTTAAAGAACATCTTGATCATGTCCGCGACCAGCTGGAGTGAACCACCCCAGCCCACGCGGTTCGGTCCGTAACGGTTCTGGAACAGACCGAGCAGACGACGTTCACCGAAGCTCATGAACGCGCCGCAGGTGACCACCACCAGCAGGATAACAATCGCTTTCAGAATGCTCAGCAGGATGTCGATAAGATCCGGCGTTAACCAACTCATGCTTTTGCCTCCTGCAGATTATCAAGACGCGCACCCGCCAGAACCGGCGCGATGCCTGGCATACCCATCGGCAGACCCACCTGCCCTGCTGTCAGACTTTCAGAGATAATCAGCGGCAGGCTGATGGTCTGGCCGTCATAGCTAAAGGCAATGTTCGCACCCGCGTTAACGCCAAGCTTTGCGGCATCCGCCGGGTTGAGCTTGATGTACGGCTGCGGCATACGGGTCTGGAAGACAGGTGAACGCTGGGACAGCTCGTCGCTACCGAACAGATGGTAGTACGGCGCAATACGCCAGCTACCGTCCTGGGCCTGGAAACTTGCTGGCACGGTCGTGAAGAAATCCAGACCGGTTTCAGACGCTTCAATCAGACGCACGCCCGGATCGCCGTGGCGCAGGGAACCGCCCACTTCAGCCTGGAACTTGTTCCACGCCTGCGGGGAGTTCCAGCCCGGAGCCCATGCGAACGGGATTTGCGAACGCGGCGCAGACGGCTGGTTGTTCCCTTCCATTGAGAAGGCGAACATGGTGTCTTTATCCTGCGGCTGACGCGGTTCGTGTACGCTGATGTTGGCACGCATTGCGGTACGGCCACTGTAGCGGTGCGGTTCACGTGCCAGTTTCTGGCCGCGAATACGGAAGCTTGCTTCAGGGGCTGCATCTTTAATGCCCGCCAGCTGAGGCAGTTTTTCCACCACCGCGTCGATAACGTGGTCAAGCTGCGTCCAGTCCACTTCACGGCTCTGTACGGTGCTGTGCAGGGAGTGCAGCCAGCGCCAGCTTTCCAGCATCACGGTGTTGCTGTCGTAGTACGCCGGATCATAGACCTGGAAGAAACGCTGTGCGCGACCTTCGTTGTTGATAACGGTACCGTCACTTTCTGCGAAGCTTGCCGCAGAGAGCACCAGGTGTGCTTTGTCCATGATCGCGGTGCGCTGATGGTCGATGACCATGACCAGCGGCGCTTTGGAGAGCGCGGCGTCAACGCGAGCGGCAGAAGCATGGCGATGCAGGTCATTTTCCAGCACCACAACGGCATCCGCAGAACCAGACTCCAGTTCGCTTAACGCCGCTTCCAGCGAGCCGCCGCCAATCATACCCAGACCAATGCTGTTCACCGCACGGGCAATCATGGTCACACCAACATCTGCACCACGGCCTTTCAGCGCTTTAGCCACGTTAGCTGCCGCCTGAATGATCTCCGAGCTACCGGCGTTGGTACCGGAAATAATCAGCGGTTTCTTCGCACCTGCCAGGGCCTGAACAATCACGTCAACCTTGTTTTGCAGATCGCGATCCAGTTCAACGGCGGGAGAGTTGTTGTCCAGCGCGTGGGCGATGGCAAAGCCAAGGCGTGCCTGATCTTCAACCGGCGCGCAGTAGGTCCACGCAGCGATATCGTCCAGACGGGTATTGTCGACGTTGGTCACAAACAGAGGATGCTTCGCACGCTGACCAATGTTCAGGATCGCCGCAATCTGCCAGTCAGCCACTTTCTGCGCGGCAGCCATTTCACGTGCTTTTCCTTTCACCGCCTGACGAACCGCCAGAGCCGCGCGTGCGCCGGTCTGAGTCAAGTCTTCACCCAACACCAGAACCGCATCGTAGGATTCAATTTCGCGCAGCGCAGGGGTATGAATACCGCCTTCACGCAGCACTTTCAGAACCAGCTGGAGACGTTCCTGCTCGCCCTCGGCGATGCCGGTATAGAAGTTCTCAGCCCCAACCAGCTCACGCAGCGCAAAGTTGCTTTCGATGCTGGCGCGCGGGGAACCGATACCGATCACTTTCTTAGACTGACGCAGAATATCTGCCGCCCCCTGCATCGCCTGCTCAGCGTTCAGGGTAATGAAGTCGTCGCCACGGCGCTGAACCGGCTGACGCGGACGGTCTTTCAGGTTCACATAGCCATAGCCGAAACGACCGCGGTCGCACAGGAAGTAGTGGTTAACGGTACCGTTGTAACGGTTTTCGATACGACGCAGTTCGCCGTAACGCTCACCCGGGCTGGTGTTACAGCCGAGGGAACACTGCTGGCAGATGCTAGGCGCAAACTGCATGTCCCATTTACGGTTGTAACGCTCGGAGTGGGTTTTATCCGTGAATACGCCAGTCGGGCAAATTTCTACCAGGTTACCGGAGAACTCGCTTTCCAGCGTTCCGTCTTCCGGGCGACCGAAGTAGACGTTGTCATGCGCGCCATACACGCCCAGATCCTGACCGTCTGCGTAGTCTTTGTAGTAACGCACGCAGCGGTAGCAGGCGATGCAGCGGTTCATTTCGTGAGAGATGAACGGCCCCAGATCCTGGTTACGGTGGGTACGTTTAGTAAAGCGATAGCGACGGAAGCTGTGACCGGTCATTACGGTCATATCCTGAAGGTGGCAGTTACCGCCCTCTTCACAGACCGGACAGTCGTGCGGGTGGTTGGTCATCAACCACTCCACCACGCTTTCGCGGAACTGTTTGGCTTCTTCGTCATCAATCGAAATAAAGGTGCCTTCGGTGGCTGGCGTCATACAGGACATCACCAGGCGACCACGCGTGTCTTCCGCGTTTTGATATTGCTTCACCGCACACTGGCGGCAAGCACCGACGCTGCCCAGCGCCGGATGCCAGCAAAAGTACGGAATATCGAGGCCAAGAGACAGACAAGCTTCCAGAAGGTTGTCCGCCCCGTTGACTTCGTATTCTTTGCCGTCTACATGAATCGTAGCCATTAGCATGCTTCCAGTTGGCTCGGTCGTAACCGAGCGTTAATCAAAATTCTGTCTTTACCAGCGTGCTTTCAGCAGGTTCGGCTGAATCCCATTGATAGAATGGGTATTGCTGAACGGCTGCTTGATGCCTGCTTCGAATTCGTCGCGGAAATATTTAATCGCGCTCTGCAGCGGCTCGACGGCACCCGGTGCGTGGGCACAGAAGGTTTTACCCGGGCCAAGGAATCGACACAGTTGCTCAAGTGTCTCGATATCGCCCGGCTGACCTTCGCCGCGTTCGATAGCACGCAGGATCTTCACGCTCCACGGCAGTCCGTCACGGCAAGGTGTACACCAGCCGCAGGACTCGCGGGCAAAGAACTCTTCCAGGTTACGCACCAGCGAGACCATGCCGATCTCGTGGTCGACGGCCATCGCCAGCGCCGTACCCAGACGGCTGCCTGCTTTACCAATGCTTTCGAATTCCATCGGCAGGTCAAGATGGGCTTCGGTCAGGAAGTCTGTCCCTGCCCCACCCGGCTGCCAGGCTTTGAATTTCAGGCCATCACGCATGCCGCCCGCGTAGTCTTCAAGAATTTCGCGTGCGGTGGTACCGAACGGCAGTTCCCAGACACCCGGGTTTTTCACGCGACCGGAGAAGCCCATCAGCTTGGTACCGGCATCCTTACTTGAAGAGATGCCCTGATACCACTCCACGCCGTTGGCGAGGATAGCCGGAACGTTACACAGGGTTTCAACGTTATTGACGCAGGTCGGTTTACCCCATACGCCGGAGCTTGCCGGGAACGGTGGCTTGGAACGCGGGTTCGCGCGGCGGCCTTCCAGGGAGTTAATCAGCGCGGTCTCTTCACCGCAGATATAACGCCCGGCACCAGTGTGCACAAACAGTTCAAAGTCAAAGCCGGTGCCCAGGATGTTTTTACCCAGCAGGCCGGCTTCGGTGGCTTCGGCAATCGCACGACGCAGGTTTTCCGCCGCTTCGATGTACTCACCGCGCAGGAAGATGTAGCCACGGTAGGCTTTCAGCGCAAACGCGGAGATCAGCATGCCTTCCACCAGCAGGTGCGGCAGCTGTTCCATCAGCAGGCGGTCTTTATAGGTGCCCGGCTCCATTTCATCAGCGTTACACAGCAGGTAACGGATGTTCATGGATTCGTCTTTCGGCATCAGGCTCCACTTCAGACCGGTGGAGAAGCCCGCACCGCCGCGGCCTTTCAGGCCGGAGTCTTTCACCGCGTTAACGATGTCGTCCGGCGCCATGCCGCCAAGGGCTTTACGCGCACCGGCATAGCCGTTTTTGCTCTGGTATTCGTCAAGCCATACCGGCTGTTTGTCATCACGCAGACGCCAGGTCAGCGGATGCGTCTCAGCAGTACGAATTACAGTTTTCATTTGTACTGCTCCAGCAGGTCAGGAATCGCTTCCGGCGTCAGATGGCTGTGAGTATCCTCATCAATCATCATGGTCGGCCCCTTGTCGCAGTTACCCAGGCAGCAGGTTGGCAGCAGAGTAAAGCGACCATCGAACGTGGTCTGGCCCGGCTTGATATTGAGTTTCTTCTCAATGGCAGCCTGAATGCCCTGATAACCGGTAATGTGGCAGACCACGCTGTCACAGTAGCGGATCACATGGCGGCCCACCGGCTGACGGAAGATCTGGCTGTAGAACGTGGCTACACCTTCTACGTCACTGGCCGGAATACCCAGCACTTTTGCGATCGCGTAGATCGCCCCATCCGGCACCCAACCACGCTGTTTCTGTACGATTTTCAGCGCTTCAATGGACGCCGCACGCGGGTCTTCGTAGTGGTGCATCTCGTGCTCAATGGCGGCACGCTCTGCGTCACTCAGCTCAAAAGCCTCGGTTTGTGGTTGTTGATTCTCGTGCATAATTAGCGGTCCACATCTGACATAACAAAATCGATACTACCCAGATACACAATCAGGTCGGAGACCAGACTGCCGCGAATGGCGGACGGGATCTGCTGCAGGTGCGCAAAGCTCGGCGTACGCACGCGGGTACGGTAGCTCATGGTGCTGCCGTCACTGGTCAGGTAGTAACTGTTAATACCCTTGGTCGCTTCAATCATCTGGAAGGATTCTTGCGCCGGCATGACCGGGCCCCAGGAAACCTGCAGGAAGTGAGTGATCAGGGTTTCGATATGTTGCAGCGTGCGCTCTTTCGGTGGCGGCGTGGTCAGCGGGTGATCCGCTTTGAACGGGCCTTCCGGCATATTGTTGAGGCACTGCTCAAGGATGCGCAGACTCTGGCGCAGTTCTTCCACTTTCAGCATCACGCGGGTGTAGCAGTCGGAAACACCGCCGCCCACCGGGACCTCAAAGTCGAAGTTCTCATAGCCAGAGTAAGGACGGGCTTTACGCACGTCGAAATCAATACCGGTCGCACGCAGACCTGCACCTGTCGTCCCCCACTCCAGCGCTTCTTTTGCGCCGTAGGCAGCAACGCCCTGGGAACGGCCTTTCAGGATGGTGTTGCGCAGTGCGGCTTTCTCGTAAGAGGCCAGACGTTTCGGCATCCAGTCGAGGAATTCACGCAGCAGACGATCCCAGCCGCGCGGCAGATCGTGTGCCACACCGCCGATACGGAACCAGGCCGGGTGCATACGGAAACCGGTAATCGCTTCCACCAGATCGTAGATTTTCTGACGATCGGTAAAGGCGAAGAAGACCGGGGTCATCGCGCCGACGTCCTGAATGAACGTGGAGATGTACAGCAGGTGGCTATTAATACGGAACAGTTCTGACAGCATTACGCGAATCACGTTAACGCGATCCGGCGTAACGATACCCGCCAGTTTCTCAACGGCCAGCACGTAAGGCATTTCGTTGACGCAACCGCCGAGGTACTCGATACGGTCGGTATACGGAATGTAGCTGTGCCAGGACTGACGCTCGCCCATCTTCTCAGCACCACGGTGGTGGTAACCGATGTCAGGAACGCAGTCGACAATCTCTTCGCCATCAAGCTGAAGAATAATACGGAATGCACCGTGCGCAGACGGGTGGTTCGGACCGAGGTTGAGGAACATGAAGTCCTCGTTTTCGGTACCGCGCTTCATGCCCCAGTCTTCCGGCTTGAAGGTCAGTGCTTCCATCTCCAGATCCTGCTTGGCTTTGGTCAGCTCAAACGGGTCGAATTCGGTTGCACGTGCCGGGTAGTCTTTACGCAGCGGGTGGCCGGTCCAGGTCTGCGGCATCATGATGCGCGTCAGATGTGGGTGGCCGTCGAAGGTCATGCCGAACATTTCCCAGGTTTCACGCTCATACCAGTTCGCGTTCGGGAAAAGTTTGGTGATCGTCGGCAGATGCATGTCGTTTTCAGATAATGCCACCTTGAGCATGATATCCGTGTTGCGGTCTATTGAGATCAGGTGGTAGAAAACGGAAAAATCCGCAGCAGGGAGACCCTGGCGGTGAGTACGCAGACGCTCATCCATGCCGTGTAAGTCAAACAGCATGACGAAAGGTTTTGGCAATTTCTTGAGGAAATCGACCACTTCCAGTAATTGTTCACGCTTCACCCAAACAACGGGTACCCCGGTGCGGGTCGCCTGAACGGTAAAGGCATCCGGCCCAAAACGGTTGCGCAGTTCGCCAATGACGGGGTCATCCAGATGATCCCGTGTCTGCCATGCGGCTTCTTGCGCGGTTAAGTCGGTCATATTGTTCACCATTGCAAATGGTCCGTGGTGACTGTTAAGCCTGGCTTCGCGCTATTTGAGTAGTGATATGCGAAGGTGTTCTCCAGGCCCACAGGCGCAAATTAAATTTCGTCAGGCGTACGCAGGTTGGTGACGGCAATACGTTCACCACGTTTACGCTCGCGCTCAGATTGCATGTTCGCGCGGTAGACACCCTGATCGCCAACAACCCATGAAAGCGGACGACGCTCTTTACCGATAGACTCCTGCAGCAGCATCAGCGCCTGCATATAGGCTTCTGGACGCGGCGGGCAGCCCGGGATGTAAACATCCACCGGAATGAACTTATCAACGCCCTGCACAACGGAATAAATGTCGTACATGCCGCCAGAGTTTGCACATGCGCCCATGGAAATAACCCATTTTGGCTCCAGCATCTGGTCATAAAGACGCTGAATAACAGGTGCCATCTTGGTAAAGCAGGTACCGGCTACCACCATCAGGTCAGCCTGACGCGGGGATGCACGCAGTACCTCGGCGCCAAAACGCGCAACGTCATGCACCGCAGTGAATGACGTCACCATTTCAACGTAGCAGCAAGAAAGGCCAAAGTTGTAGGGCCAGATAGAGTTCTTACGACCCCAGTTGACCATATCGTGCATGGCATGTTCGAGTTTGCCCATGTACACGCTTTTGTTGACTTCTTGCTCCAGGGGGTCGGTTACGATCTCCTGTTTTTGCAGGGGGTAACGGTCATTCTCACCGTTAGGATCTATGCGGGTGAGCGTATAATCCATCTTATTGCCTCGCTGTTACTGCTGACGATTAGAGATACTGTTTTCCGGGTTGATGTGTTCACGACGTGAACGCGCAGGCGTCCAGTCAAGCGCGCCAATACGCACCAGATAAACCAGACCGGCCAGTAACACTAAAATGAAAATTGCGGCCTCGACAAAGCCCACCCAACCACTTTCGCGGATGGAGGTCGACCATGCGAACAGGTAGAGCGCTTCCACGTCGAAGATGACGAAGAACATCGCTACCAGATAGAACTTGGCAGACAGGCGTAAGCGAGCGGAACCTACTGAATCAATACCTGATTCGAAAGGTGTGTTTTTGTGCCTTGCACGGGCGCGACCGCCCAGGAACCAGCCGCCGACTAACATCAGGCAGCACAGGCCAATGGCTACAATAAGAAAGATTGCGAATGCCCAGTGATGAGCGATGACTTCTGTGGATGTTGACATACTCATTGCTTACTCATCAAAAGTGATACCGACGACACTGCTCTTGCTGGCAGATAGGCATCACATCGATTCATGGGGAGGAACAAATAACCTTACACTAACTGTCTGAAATGAGACGTAGACAGCAAAATGATGGGGTTTTTTACTCCTTTCTATAACCTTTTGTCAACTTTAACAAAGGTTTCTTCACATTAAATTACATCGAGCGATTCTCATTAACATTTGGTGCCCTTTAACCCTGGTGGGTACATGACTTTCCGTCAAATGCAGGTTGTTGAATCGTGTCCGTTTTGGAAGTAAAAAAAATAACCCTCCTATTTTGACAGGATTTGCCAACGATTCCTCCCCCCAAATAGGAGTATTTTCTTGATCTGAGACACGCTTTTGTTAATTCAACCAAAAAACCAGCAACATATTTGCTGTTTTTTTAACATCGTTAGGTTATGGATGAAGTTAGAACTGAAAACGAACAAGATTTAAGCAAAAGCATTTATGGCATTGATAAACAGATACTATTTATGAAGCCCCTTCGTCAAATAGGGATAATATTGACATAAAAAAGCCACTGCGTGCGAAAACGACACGAGTGGCTTTTTTTTACACTTACATTTTGTTACCAGAATTTTGAGCGTTTGATCACTCAAAGTCACCTTCAACGATCAGGGAATCATCCCCTCCTTCGGAGGTAACATGCTCGTACTGCCACGGGTTATGGTAGTTTTCCATCGCCTCGAACACCACTTTCGCCAGCTCGTTATGACTGGACGCATTATGGCAAAGCAGATACTCAGTATCTGGCAGCGCAGGAAGACCATCAGATTTACCGAGAACGCGCAGGTCAGGGCTCATCATCTCCACCGGACGGGCCGTTACGCCAAGTCCTGCTTTGACGGCGGCACGCACCGCAGGCAGCGTGGACGCTACATACGCCAGACGCCATGGAATATTGGCTTCATTTAATGCCGTCAGCACCATATCGCGGAAAGGGCTCGGATCGTCCAGTAAAACCAGTGGAACGGGCTCCCCTTTTTGCAACACATATTCAGCCGCGCAATACCAGTGCGTCGGCGATCTGCGCAACGTCAGGCAATCAAACTGCCCGGGACGATGCGTGGTGACCACCAGATCGACCTTATTCTCATTTAACATCTCAACCATAAAAGCATTGCGCTTGACGCTCACATCCAGCGCAAGTTTCGGATAAACCGAACTAATTCGGTTGAGAAGAAACGGTAATATCGTATCCGCTGACTCATCAGATGCCCCTAAGGTTAACACCCCCTGAAGGTTGCTAAACATAAGTGACATACATGCTTCATCATTAAAGCGAAGAATTTTCCTGGCATAACCCAGTAGCTGAATACCGTGTTCCGTTAAGAGCTTATTGCGTCCGTGACGGGCAAAAAGCTCTTTACCGACCAGTTGCTCCAGCCGCTGCATTTGCTGGCTAACGGCGGACTGAGTTCGGCAGACGGCGGCAGCAGCTGCTGCAAAAGTGTTGAGATCGGCGACCGCAACAAACGTTCTCAGCAGATCGAGGTCGAGATTCATTATCGGACGATTTGCATTTATCATATCTATTCACTTTCAGGTTGCTCGTGCGGAGCTGCCCGGGTTGAAGCTGTGTGTGTAGCAGTTAAGCAATTCCCTCTGAAGATTTTCCCTCGCATCCCGGCCCGGCAGACTGCCTGACAGATAGTTATTGTGCTGCTTTATATCAACAGTCAGAAAGCACGTTTCATGACGATATTTTTATTCTCTTAAACGTTCAGGATATTTAGATGTTCGCAGGTTTATGTAAATTACATTAAAGGCGTGACACCTTTTCTGCCATCTTTATCGCAGCGCTGTCAACGTAGCAGGAGATGTTTTACACATTCCAGCCAGAGATAACTCTAACAATAACAATCAATTAAATCGGAAAACCAGTTTCAGATATACAACATTTGGGTATCTTTCATCTGCTTTACCTAAAGACATCTTAACCCAAATCCACTTTATTTATAAGTCTTATTGCAATATTAAGGAGTAAAGCGCTTTGTTAAGGTTCTCAACTAATTTTATTAAAATTAACTAAAGTTGCATTTTGTTGGTTAATAATAAATAAATTTTAATTTCGATTAAGGTCATTCATTAATAACACTTAACATTATTTTCACATGAGTAACTTTTAGCCGCTGCAGGCTATTACTGCAAGATTTTTTCAACACTCAGGTT
>NZ_JTLF01000169.1:0-8367 GCF_000798855.1 Enterobacter sp. ZOR0014
GAACATAAGCTATCCCGATGGTTTGGGATTTTGCTGAGCCAAATTTATTTGGAGAAGGCATGGGTGATTACAACGTAACTCTTGATAACATGATGCGAGCAATACCAAAGCTTCCGGACAACAATATAGGATTCGTTGCTCAAGCTGATGCAGCAATGCAAAACATTTCAAGAGATAAAGTAATCTCCACAGATCCACCTTACTACGATAATGTGCCTTATGCAGATCTCTCAGATTTCTTTTATTTTTGGTTAAGAAAGCCTTTGAAGGGGATTCTACCTGAGTTTTATTCTACGATCTCAGTACCTAAATCGGATGAGTTAGTTGCTGATAGAAAAAGACATGGTTCGAAAGATAATGCCGAAAACTTTTTTTTGGACGGGATGACAAAAGCGATGAGGCAGATCGCGACTTTGGCTCATCCTGCATTTCCAACGACGATATATTATGCATTTAAACAGTCTGAAGATAGTGATGCAGGATCTGCGTCAACGGGATGGGAAACGTTTTTAGAGGCAATAATCTCCAGCGGACTTGAAATAGTCGGCACTTGGCCAATGCGGACAGAGTTGGCGAACAGAATGAGAGGAATTGATTCTAATGCTTTAGCGTCTTCAATCGTTATGGTCTGTGTAAAACGAGACGATACTGCTAAAATAATTTCTCGAAGACAGTTTCAGAGAGAGCTACGGGAAAGTTTACCACAAGCTTTAGAGAGTATGATTGGAGGAGTGATAGGTGCTTCAGCGATAGCTCCTGTCGACTTAGCACAATCAGCAATCGGTCCTGGAATGGCAATTTACTCCCGATACGAACAAGTGCTCAATCAGGATGGAAGCAACATGAGTGTTCATGATGCTCTTATTTTAATTAATAGAGCTATTACAGAGTGTTTAAATCCAGATAGTGGTAATTTCGATAGTGATACATTGTTCTGTGACAGTTGGTTTAGTCAATATGGGTGGGGACAAGGTCAGTTTGGTGAAGCAGATACTCTGGCCCGAGCCAAAGGCACATCGGTAGACGGTGTGCGCGATGCGGGTGTGGTCGAATCAGGCGGTGGTAAAGTTCGCTTGTTGAAGTGGAGCGAGTATCCAACCGATTGGGATCCTAAGGGCGATAGCCGTATCCCGGTGTGGGAAGCCTGTCACCAGATGATTCGTGTGCTTAACCGGAAAGGTGAAGCGGAAGCAGGCGCCCTGCTGGCGAGAATGCCAGATCTTGGTGAGCAGGTTCGACAGTTGGCTTACCACTTATACACATTATGTGAACGTAAAAAATGGGCAGAAGAAGCCCGTGCATACAACGAATTAATTGATTCATGGCACGAGATTGTGACGGCTTCAAATGAAGTGGGGCATCGTGGTGAGCAGCATGACCTAGATTTTGACTTTTGAGTGGATGATAAAAGATGAGCTTAAAACCGTGGCGTGAAATTGCGCGCCCTCACAAAGATGTGCTTGAAGGAACATTCAAGCAATCTGAGTTTGCAGCGGATATTTCGCAAGTGGCATCAGGTAATGCAACGGCTGAGTACCAAGACGCAGAAAAATTCTTCTCTCGGACATTTATTACCGAGGGTATGCGTCTATTGTTAATTTCTGTTGCACAGCGCTTAGCAGGGCAAGGTGGCGACCCAGTTATTCAGCTTCAAACCGCGTTCGGTGGGGGTAAAACCCACACCATGCTGTCAGTTTTCCATTTAGCCTCGAGAAAAGTGAGCACTGATAAACTGACGGGTGTTCCTCCGCTTCTGGATGAAGCGGGTATTCACGATTTGCCGAGTGCAAAAGTTGCGGTTATTGATGGTATAAAACTTTCGCCAAGCCAACCTCAGCAGCACGGAAGTGTGTCTGCGAATACGTTATGGGGCGAGCTTGCTTGGCAACTTCTAGGAGAAGAAGGCTACGCGATGGTTGCCCAGAGTGATGCTGACGGCACATCCCCAGGTAAAGAGGTAGTTCGCCAGTTGGTGGAAAAAGCAGCGCCTTGTGTCATTTTGATTGACGAGTTGGTTGCTTTTGTTCGTCAGCTGGAGGTAGGGAAGCAATTTAATGCAGGTACATTTGATAGCAACATTTCATTTATCCAGGCATTAACTGAAGCGATGAAATCTGTTCCAAATGCAATACTGTTGGCCTCACTGCCTGAATCAGAGCTTGAAGTCGGCGGCACAATGGGTCAACGTGCATTAGAGTCGCTGGAAAAATACTTTGCCCGAGTTGAATCGGTTTGGAAGCCAGTGGCGAGTAATGAAGCCTTCGAGATTGTTCGTCGTCGTTTGTTTGAGTTCGCGGGTGAACGAGCAGAAGTCGAAGGCATTAGTCGTCAGTTCTCCGATTTTTATCGCGCCAACAGTGATAAGTTCCCGCTAGAAACACAGTCAAATGTCTACTTTGATAGGCTTTGCCAGTCTTATCCGGTTCATCCAGAAGTGTTTGATCGCCTGTATGAAGACTGGTCAACCCTGGATAAGTTCCAGCGTACTCGTGGTGTTCTGCAATACATGGCGATTGTGATTCACCGCCTGTGGAACTCAGATAACAAAGACGCGTTGATTATGCCTGGCTCTATTGCATTGGACGACAGTAATGTACGCAATAAGAGTATTCACTACTTACCGCAAGGCTGGGAACCCGTTCTTGAAAAAGAAGTCGACGGTCCTCGCTCAGAACCTTTTAGCATTGATGGTCATGATACGCGCTTCGGCAGTGTGCAAGCCGCACGCAGAGCTATGCGAACAATATTTTTGGGCAGTGCACCATCAAATGCAGAGCAAGGCGTAAAAGGTGTTAACCAAGAGCACATACTACTGGGCTGTGTACAACCGGGACAAACGATTGGTGTGTTTGAAGATGTACTCAAACGCTTAAGAGATCGCCTGCATTATTTGTATTCAGAGCAAGATCGCTACTACCTCGATACGCGACCTAATCTACGCCGCGAAATGGAAAGCCGTAAACATCATATTCAAGATAGAGACGAGCTGCTGCCACTGTTGAAAGACAGGGTCAACCGTGTGTTTGGGCGTAATCACTGTTTTGGCGGGATTCACGTATTTACACCGTCAGGCGATGTACCTGATGACTACGCTTCGGGGCCGCGCCTAGTTGTGCTTCCGCCTAGCTCTGCTTATAGCCGAGGAGATTCTAACCAGGCATATGAAGCCGCAGAAGAAATTCTCCGTAATCGAGGTGAGCAACCTCGTCAGAAGCAAAACCGCCTGATTTTCTTTGCTGCTGATTACGATGTGGTAAGCCGATTGAAAGAAGCTGGACGAATCTATCTTGCTTGGCGAAGTATTGTTACAGATGTCAACGATGGCAAGCTGGACCTGACTGTTTCTCTGTCTAAGCAAGCTAAGAGAAATATGGATGCGGCTGAGCAAAGCTTAAACCAGGTTATCCGTGAAGCGTATAAGTGGATACTTTGCCCAGTTGAAGAGTTTGTCAAAGGCAAACCTCAATTGGAGTGGGAATCAGTTGCGGTGTCGCCTGCCTCACAGAACCTAGTTGCCGAGATTGAGAACAAGCTAAAAGAAGAAGAATGGCTAATTTCTGAATGGAGCCCTATTCATCTGCGTAACACGCTTCAGAGATGGTACCTAAAAGAGGGGGTAACTGAGGTTGGTGCGTTAAAGGTTTGGCAAGACAGTTGCCACTATCTTTACCTGCCACGCCTTGTTAATGACCAAGTGTTCAAGAATGCGATCACTGCTGGTTTAAGTAGTGAAGATTACTTTGGTTTTGCTTCAGGTAAAGATGGCGACCGTTACTTAGGATTTATGTTTGGTAATGATTCAATGCTTATGCTTGATGATTCGTCACTCTTAATCGAACGTGAAGCTGCGATTGATTACCGTGAGCGAACCAAACCCGCCCCCCAACCGGAGGTACTCGATCCAACGGGCGACGGAGTAACGGATACTGGTAATGGTAATGGTAATGGTGGAACAGGATCAACCGATAATGGACGTACGAAGCCAGAATCAAAAACGCCAGCGCCTTCAACCGGTCAAACAGTTCAATCTGTAGCTAAAAAACAGTTTTATGGCGCTTTCGAGCTTGATCCATTAAGAGCAAAAATGGACTTTGCCACCATTGTTGACGAGGTGATACAACAGTTCACTGCCAAAGTAGGCGTGGAAGTGACGATTTCTATCGATATTCAGGCTCACGCTCAGGATGGATTCGATGAGGCGCTTCAGCGTACTATCAAAGAAAACTGTAGCGTATTGCGTTTCAACAGCTCAGAGTTTGAAGAATAGAAATTTTAAAACAAGTTCCCTCACTTCCAATGTGAGGGAATTTCTATTTCAAAACTCTTTGCAACATACTGAAGCATCGTAATGATTTCACCGTGCTTTTTTCATCATAAGGCTGTCCGTTTGTAAGCGTCAACTCAGCACCGCCTGGTTAAATTCGCCTCTCCCTGTAATTTAAGCTGACCTGCCCCCAGGATTAGATACAATCTTCAGTTAGTAATGGACTGACCCTGACCCCGAATATGCTCCAGTCATAATCAGGAATAACCTGATTAATACTCTAGTTACTAACAAATTTGCGTAGTTATTATTGCTGATGAGGGGTAATCGTTACGGTGGTCACAGAAACACTACTTCCAGTAAAGACCATCAGCCATCCTCCTAAGGGAGGATGGCTGATTAGTTTTATTTTATTAAACACATATGCTAGACATTGCCCCGATTTACCTTCGCATAGTCAAACGGCGTAATCCCCTTCACCCGGTTTGCATCCAAAAAATCCGCCCACCACTGCAACATTAGCTTGCGTTCATCCAGATGTTCTGCTTTATGGATATACGCCGCCCGCACCGAATTGCGTTCCATATGGCTCATCTGCCGTTCTACCGCATCCTTCGACCATAGCCCTGACTCAATTAGCGAACTACAGGCCATCGTACGAAAACCGTGACCGCAAACCTCCACCTTGGTGTCATAGCCCATCACCCTTAGCGCACTGTTCACCGTGTTCTCACTCATGGGCTTACGCGGATCATGATCGCCAATAAAAATGAGTTCATGTTTGCCGCAGAACTGTTTTATCTGCTTCAGGATTGCCAGCGCCTGCTTTGAAAACGGCACCAGATGAGGTGTACGCATCTTTGATCCTCGCTGAGAATGTTTCACGCCGGGAATAGGTTCTCGCTCAGGCGGGATGGTCCACATTGACGTTTCAAAATCGATCTCTGACCAGCGAGCAAAACGCAGCTCACTGGACCGAATAAAGATAAGCAGAGTAAGTTCGGTTGCCCAACGGGTTAGTGGCCTGCCGGTATAGCCGTCTATTTTCTCAAGTAACTCAGGGATGCGCTTTAACTCCAGTGCCGGACGATGCTGCCGATTACTGGAAGCAACTGCCCCCGCCATCTCCTGCGCCGGATTGTAATCAATTAACCCGCTTTGCACTGCATAACGCATGATAGCCGTGGTGCGCTGTTGAAGGCGGGAAGCCACTTCAAGACGTCCAGATGTCTCTACGGCTTTAATGGGAATTAATAGATCGCGGGTACCCAGTTCAGCAATATTGCGAGTACCAATTGCCGGGAAGATATTGTCCTCCAGGCTCTTTTTTACGCGATTAGCATGATCTTCCGACCATTTTTGGTTGGTCACAAGCCACTCTCTGGCAACCTTCTCGAAAGTAATAATCTCTTTCGCCTGCTCTTCTTTCACAGCACGTTTATGCTCACGAGGATCGATACCAGCAGCTACCAACTTTCTGGCCTCTTCCCTTTTCTTCCTGGCATCCGCCAGCGAAACATCCGGGTAAACGCCGAACGCCATCAAATGCTGTTTACCACCGAAGCGAAAGCGGAAACGCCAATATTTTGAGCCATTGGGGTGAATCAGCAAAAACATGCCATCACCATCAACAAGTGAATACTCTTTTTCCTCAGATTTAACAGAACGAACCTTAGTATCAGTCAGGGCCATGATGGTATTCCTTCCATATGCTGCCGTGAGTATATAAGCATTATCGAACCAGCATATATACTCGGTTTTATACTCACAAGCATGTTGATGTGGGGTAACTCAGATTGACGTCGGTTGACTGAAAAGCGGGGCCAAGCCTTGCGGATACTGGATTTCAGGCACAAAAAAAGACGTCCGTTGACGTCTATTGATGTTCCGATGGTGCCGAAGGCCGGACTCGAACCGGCACGTATTTCTACGGTTGATTTTGAATCAACTGCGTCTACCGATTTCGCCACTTCGGCACTGAAGGGGATGCGGAAACGTTGTGGATTATACCTGTCGCGCGCCGCCATGCAAGCGACGACGCGCGAAACCCACGCTAAGTGCCCAAAAAACCAGCGCTACCGTCACTCCAGCTCAGATACCGCCAGCCGAATCACGCCTGCCGCCTTCTGCTCCGGCAGCGCCAGCACCTTCGCCCACATCTCCTGCACCATATCGCAGGAGAGCTTCTCTTTGCCCGCCGCCTTCTCCGGCATCTGCAGCAGCTGGATGTCCTCGCCGTACTTATCGGCAAGTTGCTTCATAATCGGCCGCACATCCTCGACGGCCGCCTCGCGTTCGGCCGTGGTCACGGTGTGGCGGTTTTTGCCGTAGGCCGCGCGCATCATGTCGGCGTCGGCCTGCATGCGCCGCGCCATCAGGTCTTTATCCAGCATGCGCATCGGGTTGATGCCGCCCTTCACCATCGGGTAAAGAAAGCGGAAGCAGGCGTCGTCGCTCACCTTCTGGATGGCGGCGGTCTGCTCCATGTTGATGGTCATGTAGTTCACCACGTTGGCGTCCGGAGCGTTTTGCAGGCGCGACATCTGCAGATGCAGGATCTGCGGCTGGATGGTGTCGATAATCTGCTGCTCCGGCTCGCCCGCTTTTTGCAGGGCGGCCATCTGGTCAAGGATGCGCTGATGCAGCGCAGGTTCCTGCTCCTTAATCACCTGCCAGGCGGGCATCGCGTTAAGGGCAGCATCCATCTGCTGCTCCGGCGCGCGCTGCCTGTCGAAGAACACCCAGAACGCCACGGCGGCGGCCGCGACGACGACAATCACAATACGGGTCCACGTTTTATTCATCTCGCATCCTTATCCTTGCGTTATGCCGGTTTACACCGGCACGCCGCTGTGGAAGCGAAACTCGTTGTCCGGTGTCGAGATAAGTGTGGCTTCAATTTCGCCAAAATGCTGTATGCGCGGTGAGATATCGTCGTCGCTCACCTGCTGGGCCAGCGCCAGGTAGTCCTGATAATGGCGCGCTTCCGAGCGCAGCAGCGAGAGATAGAATTTCTGCAGGTCGTCGTCGAGGAACGGGGCCAGCGCGGCGAAGCGTTCGCAGGAGCGGGCTTCGATGTAGGCGCCGCAGATGAGTTTGTCGATCAGCGTCAGCGGTTCGTGGGTGCGCACTTCTTTAAGCATCCCTTTGGCGTAGCGGCTGGCGGTGATTTTGACGTACGGAATGTCGCGGGCCAGCATCGCCTCGCGCACTTGCCAGAAGTGGTGCAGCTCCTCTTTAATCAGCAGCACCATGCTGTCGATGAGCGCCTGGCCCCACGGGTCGTCGGTTTTGGGCATCACGCTTTTGCCAATCTGCTTGTGCAGGGCAATAAAGTCCGGCTCCGGGCCGTCGCGGAAGGTGAACAGTTCGTAGGGTTTGAGCCAGTCGAGCAGCGCGTCGGCACCGCTTTCGTCGGCGACGTATTTACGCACGAGTAATAGCGCGGTCTGGGCGGCCTTGAGCTCGCACACCATGTGGTCGGTGAGCAGCAGCGGCAGGTTTGCCGGGTCGCGGGCTTTATCAATCCATGCTTGCGGGGTCGGGCACTGGAGAAAGTTGAGTACGGGGGCGAGTATCTGCGGGTAATCCATGGTTCTGCCTTGAAAAAGCGGTGGCGAGGGCCACCGCCTGAAACGCTTAGTGACGCACGCCGTCGTCGTCTTCGTCGACGTAATCTTCGTCGTCGCCTTCTTCGCCGTCTTCACCGTTCGGATCTTCGAAGTAGGTTCCCCAGCCGTCGTACTCCACCTCGAACTTCTCGGCCAGGTTCATCAGCTGTTCTACCTGCGCGTCAATCAGCTCCGCCTTCAGCGCGCCTTCGCTCAGGATGTCGCAGCAGATGACGGTGTCGCCCTCTTCCACTTCCAGCTCTTCCGGCTCGGTCACTTCGTAACCCAGCTTGAAGGCTTCCACCGCCATTTTTTCCAGCGCGTCGAAATCATCCGCAGAGAAATGGTGCTCGATGGTGTACAGCGCGTCCGGATCGCTACCGTCTTCCAGCAGCTCTTCAATAATCAGACGCGTCTCTTCGCGTTGCTCTTCCAGGTGTTCCGGGTTTGCCATGGCTCAATCCTCTTTAAAGTGCGGCAGATACTTCTATT
>NZ_JTLF01000098.1:0-51666 GCF_000798855.1 Enterobacter sp. ZOR0014
CTGCTCGCGGGTCAGGTCATAGGCGGCTTTGGTGATCGGCAGGTAGCCGGTTTTCTGGTGCCACTCAGCGGCAATCTCTGGCTTCGCCAGGAAGTCGAGGAACTCGGCCACGCCTTTGTAGGTGCTCTTGTCTTTGCCCTGCATCACCCACAGGCTGGCCCCGCCGATGATGGCGTTCTGCGGCGCGCCCTTCACGTCAGCGTCGTACGGCATCATGCCCACGCCGTAGTTGAATTTGGCGTAGTGACGGATATCTGCCAGCGAACCGGAAGACGCGGTGGTAATAGCGCAGTCACCGTTGTAGAACTTTTCAGTGGATTCGTCTTTACGGCCGAAGTAGCTGAAATCGCCCTTTTTGTTGAGCGCTTCCAGCAGCGCAATGTGCTTCACCTGCTCCGGCTTGTTGAACTCCAGTACCGCGTCGGTGCCGTCGAAGCCGTTGTTTTTGGTGGCAACCGGCAGGCCGTGCCAGGCGCTGAAGTTTTCAATCTGGATCCAGCCCTGCCAGCCGCTGGCGTAGCCGCACTTCATGCCCGCCGCTTTCAGCTTAGCGGTGTATTCCGCCAGGTCTTGCCAGGTTTTTGGCGGCTGCTCCGGATCTAAACCGGCTTTCCTGAAGGCATCTTTGTTGTAGTACAGGACCGGCGTGGAGCTGTTAAACGGCTGAGACAGCAGGTGACCGGTTTTGGAATCGGTGTAGTAGCCCGCCACGGTTGGCACGAACTGCGACTCGTCGAAGTTGATGCCCGCCTCTTTGAAAACTTCATAGACCGGCTTGATGGCTTTCGAGGCCATCATGGTCGCGGTACCCACTTCATAAACCTGTAACAGTGCAGGAGCGTTACCGGTACGGAAGGCGGCGATGCCCGCGCTCAGGCTCTGCTCGTAGTTGCCTTTGTACACCGGCACAATCTTGTAATCCGGGTGGGTGTCGTTGAAACGCTGCGCCAGGGAGTCAACTTCTTTACCCAACTCCCCTTCCATGGAATGCCAGAATGGAATGGTGGTGACAGCCATTGCGTTCGTCGCAAAAGCCAGACCCAGTGCCAGACCCAAAGCTGTGTGTCGTAACGATGTCATTGTCATCTCTCTTATTGTGCCGGATGCGCGATATCACGCGTTTTATGCTCGCGAGGTAACATGACATGCTCGAATGACAGAAAAATAACTGTTTGTTTACAGATAAGTGACAGCAAAGCGTCAGGGGGATGATGGTTGTGTGAAGGGTGTTGGGTTAAAAAAAGCCGGGTGGCGGCTTCGCCTTACCCGGCCAGGTCGATCCCGTAGGCCCGGTAAGCGTAAGCGCCACCGGGCAACACAGACGGCTTAGCCTCCGAGGTACGCGCTCCGTACCGCTTCGTTCGCCAGCAGCGCATCGCCGGTATCCTCAAGCACCACGCGGCCGTTTTCCAGCACGTAGCCACGGTCGGCGAGCTTCAGCGCCTGGTTGGCGTTCTGCTCGACGAGGAAGATGGTCATCCCCTCTTTACGCAGCTGCTCGATGGTGTCGAAGATCTGCTGGATAATGATCGGCGCCAGACCGAGCGACGGTTCGTCCAGCAGCAGCAGGCGTGGCTGGCTCATCAGCGCGCGGCCAATCGCCAGCATCTGCTGCTCACCGCCGGACATGGTGCCCGCACGCTGAATACGGCGCTCCCACAGGCGCGGGAAGAGTTCGTATACCCACTTGATGCGGGTCTGGTATTCATCGCGGTGAGCGAAGAAGCCGCCCATCGCCAGGTTCTCTTCCACCGTCATGCGCGAGAAGACGCGACGCCCTTCCGGAACAATCGCCACCGCTTCACGCATGATTTTTGCAGTCTGCCAGTCGGTAATGTCTTTGCCATCAAACACAATCCGCCCGCTGGTAGCCCGCGGGTCGCCGCACAGGGTACCGAGCAGCGTGGTTTTGCCCGCGCCGTTGGCGCCAATCAGGGTGACGATTTCACCCTGATTGATGTGCAGGCTGACGTCGTGCAGCGCCTGGATCTTGCCGTAGTGCGCATTGACCTTGTCGAACGTTAACATCGCTTTTTCCATCTTATGCCTCACCAAGGTACGCGCGGATCACGTCCGGATTGTTGCGGATCTCTTCCGGCGTGCCGTTTGCCAGCGGCGTGCCCTGGTTGACCACGTAAATACGGTCCGAAATACCCATCACCAGCTTCATGTCGTGCTCAATCAGCAGGATGGTGGTGTCGTGGTGATCGCGCAGCTCGGCAATCAGCTCGTCCAGCTCTTTGGTTTCTTTCGGGTTGAGGCCCGCCGCCGGTTCGTCGAGCATCAGGATCTCCGGCTGCGTCACCATGCAGCGCACAATCTCCAGACGACGCTGATCGCCGTAGGCCAGGTTGCTCGCCTGACGGTTGGCGTGCTGCAGCAAGCCGATGCGGTCGAGCCAGGTGGCGGCGCGGTCGAGGGCCTCCTCCTGGGCTCGGCGGAAGGCCGGAGTCTTCAGCAGACCGGAGAACAGCCCGGTTTTGAGCTGCTGATGCTGTGCCACCAGCAGGTTCTCAATCACCGTCATCTCGCGGAACAGGCGCACGTGCTGGAAGGTACGCACCACGCCCATGCGGGCAATTTGCTGGCCCGGCAGCCCTTCCAGGTGCTTATCGCGCAGCATGATGGTGCCGCCCGTCGGCTTGTAGAAACCGGTCAGACAGTTAAACACCGTGGTTTTTCCCGCGCCGTTGGGGCCAATCAGGGAGACGATCTCTTTCTTATGCAGATCCAGATTCACGTTGTTGACCGCCAGCAGGCCGCCAAAACGCATCATCAGACCGTTAACGGATAATAATGGCTGACTCATGCCTGCTCTCCTTTCGCTTTCCCGTTCTTCAGCTTCAGCTGTGGACGGGTCATCGGCAGCAGGCCCTGCGGACGCCAGATCATCATCAGCACCATCAAACCACCCAGCATCAGCATGCTGTATTCGTTAAAGTCACGCATCAGCTCGCGCGAGACCACCAGCAGGATGGCCGCGAGAATGACGGCAAACTGCGAGCCCATCCCGCCGAGCACCACAATCGCCAGCACAAAGGCCGATTCGGCAAACGTGAACGATTCCGGGCTGACGAAGCCCTGACGCGCGGCAAACAGCGTCCCGGCGAAACCGGCAAACGCGGCGCTGATGGTAAACGCGGTCAGCTTGATGCGGGTCGGGTTCAGGCCCAGGGAGCGGCAGGCGATCTCATCTTCACGCAGCGCTTCCCACGCGCGGCCCAGCGGCATGCGCAGCAGACGGTTAATCACGAAAAGGGTCACCACCACCAGCAGCAGCGCAACCAGGTAGAGCCAAATCACGCGGTCGGACGGGTCATACTTCACGCCAAAGAAGTTGCTGAAGGTATCCCAGCCGCCTTCGCGGGCGGTACGGCTGAACTCCAGCCCGAAGAAGGTCGGTTTCGGGATCTGGCTGATGCCGTTCGGACCACCGGTGATTTCGGTGTTATTCAGCAGCAGGATACGGACGATTTCGCCGAAGCCTAAGGTCACAATCGCCAGGTAGTCACCGCGCAGGCGCAGCACCGGGAAGCCCAGCAGGAAGCCCGCAGCGGCAGAAACCAGGCCCGCCAGCGGCAGACAGGTCCAGAAGCCGAGGCCGTAATAATGGTTCAGCAGCGCGAAGGTGTAGGCACCGATGGCGTAAAAACCACCGTAGCCCAGCACCAGCAGGCCAGAGAGCCCCACCACCACGTTCAGACCGAGACCCAAAATCACGTAAATCATGGTCAGGGTGGCGATATCCACCGTGCCGCGCGAGACCACGAATGGCCACGCCACGGCCGCCACCAGCAGCGCCACGAGGAACAGCTTTTGCTTCACGGTGGAACCGTCGATAGCCGGAAGAACAAATTTCGGCCCGGAGACACCTTTCAGCGTTTTCTGGAACAGCGGACGCAGCAGCTGGAACAGGAACACCACCGCCGTGCCAATAAACACCCACTGCCAGCGGATGTCAGGTGCGGTATCCACCACCAGTTTGGTGCCGCTCAGCTCCAGCTGGACGCCCATAAAGACGCCCGCCAGCACGAAGAACATGGCGGCAGAGAGCAGCGCCATTGCAAAATGCATCGGTTTCATACTTTCTCTACCTCCGGACGGCCCAGAATACCGGTAGGCATGACCAGCAGAACCAGAATCAGCAGGGCAAACGACACCACGTCTTTATATTCGGTGCTCAGGTACGCCGAGGAGAGCGCTTCCGCCACGCCCAGGATCAGGCCGCCGATCATCGCGCCAGGAATACTGCCGATACCGCCAAGTACTGCCGCGGTGAAGGCTTTCATTCCGGCCATAAAGCCGATGTACGGGTTGATCACGCCGTAGAACTGGCCGAGCAGCACGCCCGCCACTGCCGCCATCGCGGCACCGATCACGAAGGTCAGGGCAATCACGCGGTCAGTATTGATGCCAAGCAGGCTCGCCATCTTCAGGTCTTCCGCGCAGGCACGGCAGGCGCGCCCCATGCGGGAATAACGGATGAACAGCGTCAGGGCGAGCATCGCAATAAAGGTCACGACCCAGATGACGAGCTGCATGGTGGTGATAGAGGCAGAGAAGTTTTCGCTGGCCCCCACGATCCACTGGCCGTTAAACAGGCTTGGCAGCGCCACGTCGCGCGACCCTTCGGTCAGGCTGACGTAGTTTTGCAGGAAGATCGACATACCGATGGCGGAGATGAGCGCAATCAGACGCTTGGAGCTGCGCACCGGCCGATAGGCCACGCGCTCGATGCTCCAGCCATAGGCGCTGGCGATCACAATGGCGCCGACAAACCCGGCGGCAACCAGCAGCCAGCTGCTGTCGATGCCCATCATCATCAGGGCGGCGATGATCATAAAGGAGATGTAGCTACCGATCATGTACACCTCGCCGTGGGCGAAGTTGATCATGCCGATAATGCCGTAAACCATCGTATAGCCGATGGCAATCAGCGCGTAGGTGCTTCCCAGCGTGACGCCGTTAAACATCTGCTGCAGGAAATAGAGAAACTGCTCGGACATATGCAAACCTTTTTATTCCCGCCCGGCGGTCCGGGCGGCGGGATAATTATTTGGCGGCCGAGGAAGACCCGTCGGCGTGCCACTTAAAGACACCAAACTCAAATCCCTTCAGATCGCCTTTCTCATCCCAGTTCAGCGGCCCAATCACGGTGTTCGCCCCGTGTGCTTTTAAATCTTTCACCAGATCCAACGGCTCTTTGCTGCCGGTACGCTCCAGAGCCGTCGCCAGAGACTGTACGGCCGCGTAGGTGATCCAGACATACGGACCACTCGGGTCCTTTTTCTGCGCCTTAAGCGCATCAACGATAGCCTTGTTCGCCGGATCCTGATCATAGCGTTTTGGCATCGTAACCAGCATGCCTTCGGCAGAATCGCCCGCGATGTTCGACAGGGAGGCATTACCCACGCCCTCTGGTCCCATAAACTGGGTTTTCAGACCGGTGGCGCGTGCCTGACGCAGCATCTGCCCCATTTCAGGGTAGTAGCCGCCGTAGTAAACGAAGTCGATGTTCTCTTTTTGCAGACGAGCAATCAGCGCGGAGAAGTCTTTCTCACCGGCAGTGATGCCGTCAAAGAAGACGATGTTCGCGCCACCTTTTTTCAGGCCGTCCTGAACGGAACGCGCCAGGCCTTCGCCGTACTGCTGCTTGTCATGAATGATGGCAATGCGCTTTGGCTTTACGGTTTCGAGGATAAATTTGGCGGCGGTGGGTCCCTGGGAAGAATCGAGACCGGCGGTACGCATAATGTGCTGATAGCCGCGCTGGGTCAGTTCTGGGTTAGTGGCGCCGGGGGTGATCATCAGAATACCTTCGTCTTCGTAGATATCAGACGCAGGCTGGGTGGACGATGAGCACAGGTGGCCAATCACATACTGGATGCCATCGTTGACGATTTTGTTGGCGACCGCGACGGCCTGTTTCGGATCGCAGGCGTCGTCATATTCCACGCCCACCAGCTTGTCGCCTTTGATGCCGCCTTTGGCGTTGATGTCTTTGATGGCCTGACGCGCGCCGTTGAACTCCATATCACCCCACTGGGCAACAGGGCCGGACATTGCGCCCACGACCGCAACTTTGATCTCTTCCGCCATGGCTGCATGCGAGATCGCCAGTGCAACCATTCCCGCGATAAATGTTTTCGCGTTCCTTTTCATCTCAGAATCCCCATTCGTGATGTCGTGTTTATATTTTGTTTTATTATGGTTAAAAAGCATTCTGTACTTTTAATGCACAACGCTATTTTTACCAGTGCCTTTAATGGTTTAGCGCAGTTTTTTGCCAAAAACCAGACTAAAATCTCTATTTTTCAGGCGATTAAGCAAAGATAATATTCTGAAATCATGCAGAGATAAACAAATAAAAGTGCAGTTTGCAGCATAAAATAACGGTACAAAGCGCCGAATAAATCACTACCATTCAGGTTAAAATTCTGCTTATTTTTCGATCCATGTGTTTTCAAACTGCCCAGCGCGTTACCAAAAAACTAATCACCTGGTTAATGAGAATAAAAAGAGGAAGCCGCTGAGTGAATAAATTGAGTACACTGCCCCTACTCAATTTGATTTGGACATGTAGCTAATGAAACTGACTATCGTGCGTCTGGTGACCTTTAGCGACCAGGATCATATCGACCTGGGCAAGATCTGGCCGGAATATTCCCCTTCGTCGCTACGCGTCGACGAGACTCACCGCATTTATGCCGCGCGTTTCAACGAACGCCTGCTGGCTGCGGTTCGCGTGACCCTGAGCGGTACAGAAGGGGCGCTGGACTCACTGCGTGTACGTGACGTCACCCGGCGTCGCGGCGTGGGGCAGTATTTAATTGAAGAAGTGATCCGCGAAAACCCGAACGTGACCTCATGGTGGATGGCTGACGTAGGCGTAGAAGACCGCGGCGTGATGGCGGCGTTTATGCAGGCGTTAGGGTTTACGGCGCAGGAGAGTGGGTGGGAGAAGCGCTAAAAGAAAGCCGGGTGGCGGCTGCGCCTTACCCGGCCTACATTCTCCACCGTATTTTCCCAAGCATTTCGTGTTGCAGGAAGGCGGCAAGTTATGAAATCTCCGGGAGCTTACATAAGTAAGTGACCGGGGTTGAATAACGCAGCCAACGCACCTGCGGCGCGAAAGGCGACGGGAAAATTATTTGGCGTCTGTCGCCGTACCGTTGGCATGCCAGTCAAACACGCCGAACTCAAAGCCTTTCAGGTCACCCTTCTCATCCCAGGACAGCGGTCCCATCACGGTTTCGACGGTGTTCGCTTTCAGCCAGGTCGCAATCTCAGCCGGATCGGCTGACTGGTTCAGACCCGCCTGCAGAGACTGAAGCGCCGCGTAGGTGGTCCAGACGAACGCGCCGCTTGGATCCTGTTTCTTCGCCTTGATGGCATCTACGATAGGTTTGTTCGCAGGGACCTGGTCGTAGTTCTTCGGCTTGGTCACCAGCAGGCCTTCAGCGGATTCACCTGCGATGTTAGACAGGGAAACGTTCGCTACGCCTTCAGGCCCCATAAACTGGGTTTTCAGACCGGCTGCACGCGCCTGGCGCAGGATCTGGCCCATCTCCGGGTGGTAACCGCCGTAGTAAACGAAATCGATATTCTCTTTTTTCAGGCGCGCCACCAGCGTGGAGAAGTCTTTCTCACCGGCAGTGATCCCATCGAAGAAGACCACATTGGCGTTGCCTTTCTTCAGACCATCCTGCACCGCACGCGCCAGACCTTCACCGTACTGCTGTTTGTCATGAACAATCGCGATACGCTTCGGCTTCACTTTATCCAGAATGTATTTCGCCGCCGTTGGACCCTGGTCAGAGTCCAGGCCCGTGGTGCGCAGGGTCAGTTTGTAGCCGCGCGCGGTCAGCTCCGGTGCGGTCGCCGCCGGGGTGATCATCAGAATCCCTTCGTCTTCGTAGATGTCAGACGCAGGCTGAGTTGAGGAAGAGCACAGGTGACCGATAACGTATTTGATCCCGTCGTTCACCACTTTGTTCGCAACCGCTACCGCTTGTTTCGGGTCACAGGCATCATCATATTTTACGATCTGCAGTTTTTCGCCTTTAATACCGCCCTTAGCATTAATGTCTGCAACCGCCTGTTCAGCGCCCGTAAATTCCTGGTCGCCGTACTGTGCTACCGGACCGGACATTGCGCCAACCACAGCCACCTTAATGTCTGCCTGTGCCATGGTGCTGAATGCCAACGCAATACATCCTGCCAGTAACGCTTTACCCTTCATGTTCATCCTGAGATTCCCCATTATTATGGTTATTACGATTGTTGTGATGTTGTTGTGCAGCGCTTTATTTCAGTTATTGGTGTGCTGTTCGCGCTTTTTCAGCATACTCTGCTAAAACATACCCCATTTTTATGATTTTGGAATAGCTAATTTGAAATGAATATATGATAAGCCCGGCAAAGATTTCACCGGGCGCGCGGCTTTAACGTGTCAGCGAGGCGGAGATAATGTCCAGCGCTTGACGGAACTGCACTTCGGGGATTGTCAGCGGATAAAGGAAACGAATAACGTTGCCGTAAACGCCGCAGCTCAGCAGAAGCAGACCTTCCTGCAGCGCGCGTTCCTGTACCTGGCGGGTGAATTCCGGCGAAGGCTGGCCCGTTTGCGGGTCATTAAACTCTACCGCCACCATCGATCCTTGCGCGCGAATGTCGGCGATATACGGACAGTGTTCCTTCGCTTTGTTCAGCACCTCTACCAGGTGATGACCAAGATGCGCAGAACGTGTACAGAGATCCTCCTCATCAATCACGTCCAGCACCGCATGCGCAGCGGCAATCGCCAGCGGGTTCCCCGCGTAAGTACCGCCCAGCCCGCCCGGCGCAGGTGCGTCCATCACGTCGGCACGGCCCGATACCGCAGAGAGCGGCATCCCACCCGCGAGGCTTTTCGCCATGGTGATCAGATCCGGCTTCACGCAGTGGTGTTCCATCGAGAACAGTTTGCCTGTACGGGCGAAACCACTTTGTACCTCGTCGGCAATCAGCAAAATACCGTGGGTATCACAGAGGGCACGCAGCGCCTGCATAAAATCGGCAGGCGCGATATTGAAACCGCCCTCCCCCTGAACCGGTTCGAGAATAATGGCCGCGACCTGATCCGGTGCGATATCCGCTTTAAAGATGCGTTCCAGGCTTTTTAACGCCTCCGCCGTGCTGACGCCGTGCAGATCGTTCGGATACTGCGCGTGATACACCGAGCCAGGGAACGGACCAAAGCCCAGTTTGTACGGCGCAACTTTGCCAGTCAGCGCCATGGTCATAAAAGTACGGCCGTGGAACGCGCCGCCGAAAGTGATGAGGCCAGGACGTCGGGTATAGGCGCGGGCTATTTTAACCGCGTTTTCAACCGCTTCTGCGCCCGTCGAGAAAAAGGCCGTTTTGGCCGGGCCATCAATGGGCACGCGCTGGTTGATACGCTCGGCCAGCGCCACATAGCCTTCATATGGCACAATCTGGTACGCCGTATGGGTAAAGGCGTGGAGTTGTTTTTCAATAGCGGAAATGACTTTGGGATGGCGATGGCCGGTATTCAGCACCGCAATGCCGGCGGCGAAGTCGATATACTCGTTGCCTTCTACGTCCCACACCGTGGCGTTTTCGGCTTTATCGGCATAGAAATTACACATGACGCCGATACCGCGCGGCGTCGCCTGCAAACGCCGGTCGTTCAGTTCGTTATTTTTCACCCTGTCCCCCTGAGAAAATCGCCTGCTTAGCGCATCAGTAAGTGTTTGCCAGGGGGGAGGAATTCGCCAGAGCGGGCGCTAAAAAAACAAAACCCCCGGACTCTCATCCAGGGGTTCTCAGTGTACTTCGCAGAAATTACGCTTCGATAGCGGCGCGAAGTTTTTTCATGGCATTCTTTTCAAGCTGACGCACACGTTCAGCGGAGACGCCGTAGCGGTCGGCCAGTTCCTGCAGCGTGGACTTGTTGTCTTCGTCCAGCCAGCGGGCACGGATAATATCCTGACTACGTTCGTCGAGGCCTTCCATCGCATGGGTGAGCTTATTCGCGGCCTGATCTTCCCAGTTATCCTCTTCAATGCCGTCAGCAAAGTTGGAGGTTTTATCCTGCAGATACAGAACCGGGGCCATTGGCTGGCTGTCAGAGCCGTCGTCGTCGGAGGACATATCAAACGTCATGTCCTGCGCGGCCATACGGGATTCCATCTCACGCACATCTTTGCTGGATACACCCAGCTCGCGCGCCACCATTTCCACTTCATCCTGATTGAACCAGCCCAGACGCTGCTTGGTTTTACGCAGGTTGAAGAACAGTTTACGTTGCGCTTTTGTCGTGGCGACTTTCACGATACGCCAGTTGCGCAGCACGTATTCATGAATTTCTGCTTTGATCCAGTGTACGGCGAAGGAGACCAGTCGCACACCCACTTCCGGGTTAAAGCGACGTACAGCCTTCATCAAACCGATGTTACCTTCCTGAATCAAGTCCGCCTGCGGCAGGCCATAGCCCGCGTAATTACGAGCAATGTGAACAACAAAGCGCAGGTGAGACAGGATCAGCTTTTTCGCTGCTTCCAGATCGCCCTGGTAATGCAGCTTTTCAGCAAGCTCCTTTTCTTCCTCGGCCGTTAACATCGGCCAGGTGTTCGCAGCCCGGATGTAAGATTCCAGGTTACCAACAGGGGCTAAAGCTAAAGTTTGCATTTCTTTGGTCATTCATTCCTCTCAATGTTTCTTCTGGTCCAGGTTGTCCCCGTCAGGCAACAACCATGCCAAAGCGTTTGAGCAACGAGATTAGCATTCACTCTTTTATCAGACAGTGATTTTATCCACAAGTTCCAGGTGCAACAGTGAATAAATTACGCACAAAATGTGACATGGAGATGATAACAGGGGAAGAGACAACAGGGACGCTTTCCCTGCAGAGCGAACATCTCGGTGCAGGGAAAGATTATATCACGCTTTTATTAGTCGGGAGTAAAGTGGCGTAAATGTTGAACGGTCGCCAGCCAGGCTGCCACCCAACCAATCATCGAGCAAACCAGCAGTAATAACAGGCACTCGTCAAAGCCTAAGCCACTGATATCAAACTTAGTTCCGAAAACCTGCGCCACTTCCGTCACGGCCGATGACAAACGCATCACCAAAATTTCTGACAAAATCAGTGAAAGAAATGCCCCGGAAAAACCAAGCAATGCGCCGCCATAGAGGAACGGACGAAGGATGAAGCCATCCGTCGCGCCAATCAGTTTCTGCACGTTAATGGTATCGCGGCGAGCAAAAATGCTCAGGCGCACGCTGTTACCAATGACGAGGAACACCGCGGCCACCATCAGTACGCCGATCATCGCCGACACACGTCCCACCAGCCCGGTCAGCGCGGCAAGACGGGCAAACCAGCTGTCGTCCATGCGCACTTCATCAATTCCGTTAATCCGGGTGATGCGATCGCGTAACGTATTTAGCGAATCGGTCCCCTGGAAATCGAGCTTCGGGATCACCACCGCTACCGCAGGTAACGGGTTCTCTTCGAGCATATCCAGCGCACCGCCAAAACCGGACCAGTTGCGAAACTCGCCCAGCGCTTCTTCACGGGAAAGATAGTTGACCTTCTCCACGCCCTGCTCGGCCTGGATTTGCCCAACCACCTGCGCCGCCGCGTTATCGTCGAGCGCTTTATCCAGATAAACGGTGATCTGCGGCGACGGATAATACTGGGACGCCGCCTGGTTCACGTTCTTATAAACCATGTAGCAGACGCTTGGCAGCGTCAGGGAGATGGCGATGACCATCACCGTCAGGAACGTTGCCAGCGGTTTGCTTTTCAGATCCTGCAACGCGCCGTGGAAAGCGTAGCGCACCTGCTCGTTAAACACGTTGGTTTTGCGCGAAGCCGGCTTTGGCGCCGCTTTCTGGCGCTTGGGTGCGTTACGATTGCCATCACCGCCACCCTGCGGCTTACGGAAACGGTCAAACCGGTTCCCGAACTGCCGAATCTGGTTCATTGCATCACGCTTGTTCACCATGGCCTCCGTGCAAATGTCCATCGCTCAGAGTCAGCATGCGGTACGAACGACGGGAAATCAGCCCGATATCGTGCGTCGCCATCAATACTGTGACCCCAACGCGGTTGAATTCCTCAAACAGACGCAAAATCCCTTCGGAGAGCGCATCGTCCAGGTTACCTGTGGGTTCATCCGCCAGCAGTACGGCCGGCTTGTTCACCACCGCACGGGCGATGCCCACACGCTGCTGTTCACCGCCGGAGAGCTGGATCGGGAAGTTCTTCGCTTTGTCCAGTAGCCCAACCTTATCCAGCGCCGCAGAGACGCGACGACGGATATCATCATAGCTGGCACCGGCAATAATCAGCGGGATAGCGACGTTATCGAAAACGGTGCGATCCATCAGCAGATGGTGATCCTGGAAAATCATGCCGATCTGACGACGCAGGAACGGCACTTCACGGTTCTTAAGACGGCTAATATCATGGCCGCTGAACCAGATTTTCCCGGCGCTTGGCCGTTCGATCCCACAGATAAGCTTGAGCAGAGTACTTTTCCCCGCGCCGGAATGGCCGGTCAGGAATGCCATCTCGCCTGGCTGCAGGTGGAATGTGACTCCCTGCAGCGCTTGTCTCCCACCGAGATAGGCCTTGCTGACGTGTTCAAAGCGAATCATTGTTAGTCCTCTCGGGCAAATAGTGCCTCAATAAAGTCGTCCGCTTTAAACGGACGCAAATCCTCAATACGCTCGCCCACACCGATGTAGCGGATAGGAATGCCGAACTGGTCGGCTACGGAGAAGATCACCCCGCCTTTCGCGGTGCCGTCCAGCTTGGTCAGCGCGATCCCGGTCAATCCTACCGCTTCATTGAACAGCTTCGCCTGGCTAACGGCGTTCTGTCCGGTGCTGGCGTCGATAGTCAGCATAATTTCATGCGGTGCATCTTCGTCCAGCTTCTTCATGACGCGGACGATTTTCTTCAACTCTTCCATCAGGTGCGATTTGTTCTGCAAACGCCCTGCGGTGTCAGCAATCAGCACGTCCACGTTACGGGACTTCGCCGCCTGAATGGCATCAAAAATCACGGACGCGGAATCCGCGCCAGTATGCTGGGCAATCACCGGAATGTTGTTCCGCTGGCCCCACACCTGCAGCTGCTCAACCGCCGCCGCACGGAAGGTATCGCCCGCCGCCAGCATCACCGATTTGCCCTGCTGCTCGAACTGACGCGCCAGCTTGCCGATAGTCGTGGTTTTACCCACGCCGTTAACACCCACCATCAGAATAACAAATGGCGTTTTGCCTTCAATATTAAGCGGTTCATCAACTTTTGCGAGAATTTCACCCATCTCGTCTTTCAGCAGGCCGTACAGTGCCTCGGCATCGCGCAGCTGTTTGCGGCTTGCCCCTTCGGTCAGGCTGGCGATGATCTTACGGGTGGTTTCCACCCCCACGTCAGCGATCAGCAGTTGCTCTTCCAGCTCTTCAAAGAGATCGTCGTCGATCTTCTTGCCGCGGAACAGACTGATAAATCCGGAACCCAGATTTTCTTTGGTTTTTAACAGGCTGCGCTTCAGACGGGCAAAGAAACCTTCTTTGGTCGGTTTTTCCTGCTCCTGAACGATCTCTTCTTCAGCCTGCTCTTGCGCTTCCACCGGCACGACGATAACCGCGTCTTCAGCCGCTTCCGCCGCCAACGCCTGGGCTTCCAGCTCGTCGTCGGTCAGCTCTGGCTCAAGCGCCGCCTCTTCTTCCACCGCCTCAACAATTTCAACGGTTTCCGCTTCGGCCTGCCACTCTTCTGCAGATACCTCTTCGGCTTTAACCTCTTCCGGCAGCGGCAGCTCTTCATGTTCGATAACGGCCTGCGGTGCGTCGGTAACGGCTTCGGGCACAACCGGTTCTGGCTTCTCGCTCTCCTGAACCTGTTCAGTGACTTCAACCACCTCTTCAGCAAACGATTCAATCTCTTCTTTGCTGTGGACAGGTTCTTCCGCTTCGATAACCGCAGCGGTTTCTACAGGCGTTTCAGGCTGTGACTGCTCTTCTACAACCTGTTGTTCTTCGGTTTTCTGTTCTGTTTCTTGCTCTTTTTCACCGAAACCCAACCAGGAAAAGAAGCCACGTTTTTTTTGTTTTGCCATCTGCGACTACACTCCTCGCGGCGCTATATACAGGGAAGCTAAAAAAATGATGAAATAGTCTAACACTTTACTTAATTGACATCACCGCCCGCAATCGCAGGGCAATGGTTAACAGAGCTTTCCAGAGATGAAGAAACCCACCCGCGCCCCGGCCGGTCAAATTCGAATTATCGGCGGTCAGTGGCGAGGCCGGAAATTACCGGTGCCGGACAGCCCCGGTTTACGCCCGACAACCGACCGCGTTCGCGAGACGCTGTTTAACTGGCTCGCCCCGTCAATGGTAGATGCCCACTGCCTGGACTGCTTCGCCGGCAGCGGTGCATTAGGGCTCGAAGCGTTGTCGCGCTACGCCGCCAGCGCCACGCTGCTGGAGATGGAGCGCGGCGTGGCACAGACGCTGCAGCAAAATCTGGCGACGCTCAAAGCTAGTAACGCCAAAGTCGTAAACACCAATACCCTGAGCTTCCTCGCGCAGAAAGGCACGCCGCATCAGGTGGTGTTTGTCGATCCGCCGTTCCGCAAGGGGCTGCTGGAAGAGACGTTATCCCTGCTGGAACAAAACGGCTGGCTGGCGGATGACGCATTAATTTACGTTGAAAGCGAAGTGGAAAACGGTCTTCCGCCAGTGCCAGCGCACTGGGATCTGCACCGCGAAAAGGTTGCCGGTCAGGTCGCTTATCGTCTTTATCACCGTCAGGTACAAGGAGGCTCTGATGCCGGTACTGATTAACCTGGGACGTTTGCTGATGCTGGGCGTCTGGGCATTTTTGATTTTGAATCTGGTGCACCCGTTCCCGCGCCCGTTGAACATCTTCGTTAACGTGGCGCTGATTTTCACCTCGTTCATGCACGCCCTGCAGATGGTAATGCTGAAAAACGGCCTGCCAAAAGATGGCCCGCCGATGACCGGCTGGCAGCAACTGCGGGTATTTATTTTCGGCGTGTTTGAGTTGCTGGTGTGGATGAAGAAGTTTAAGGCGCAGGTGAAGAAGTAGGGTGCGGCCTGATGCCCTCACCCTAACCCTCTCCCACCGGGAGAGGGGACCGATCACGCATTATTCCGCCCTAAAACCTTCAAAACGTGACCCTTTGTAGCTCAGCATTCCTTTCTCACCCACCGTCAACTGGTGGTACTGCTGCGCCTCCAGGCGGAAAGTCATCTCCAGCCCGCCGGTTTCCGGCTTAAAGCTGGCTTCATAGCGCATCGTCGCGCCCGCAGGCGTAACCTGCTGTTGGCGAGAGCGTCGGTCGTTGAGGGCTTTCTCGCGCTTATTGCTCACTACCACCCGCTTTTGCATCAGCGGTGCGGCCTCGTTATCCGCCTTTTCCCGGCGCTGCTGCACGAAGCGAAACGAGGCGGCAATGACGATAATCGCTACCACGATAATGAAAAACAGCGGCATCTTGCTCATTGAAACATCCCATCAGATTATGCGGAATTCAGGATACCTCGCCTGCCCCGGCATTGCCAAACGCCCGCCCGCGTCACTACACTGGATCAGAAACTGATTATTCAGCCTTAACAGTTACAGGGAGTTAATATGCTTTGGTCATTTATCGCTGTCTGTTTTTCCGCATGGCTTTATGTTGATGCGTCCTACCGTGGCCCAGCCTGGCAGCGCTGGTTGTTTAAACCCGTCACGCTGTTGCTCCTTCTGCTGCTTGCCTGGCAAGCGCCGATGTTTAACGCCATCAGCTACCTGGTTCTCGCCGGGCTGTGCGCGTCCCTGATTGGCGATGCCTTAACTCTGCTCCCGCGTCAGCGTCTGCTGTATGCCGTTGGGGCGTTTTTCCTGTCGCATCTGCTGTATACCATCTACTTCGCCAGCCAGATGACGCTCTCCTTCTTCTGGCCGCTGCCGCTGGTGCTGCTGGTGATTGGCGCACTGCTGATAGCGGTGATCTGGTCGCGTCTGGAAGAGATGCGTTTGCCGGTCTGTACATTTATCGCCATGACGCTGGTGATGGTGTGGCTCGCTGGCGAGCTCTGGTTCTTCCGCCCGACGTCTCAGGCGATGTCTGCGTTCTTCGGCGCAGCACTGCTCTTACTCGGTAATATCGTCTGGCTGGGCAGCCACTATCGCCGTCGCTTCCGCGCCGACAACGCGATTGCTTCCGCCTGCTACTTTGCCGGGCACTTCCTGATTGTGCGTTCGCTGTATATCTAAATAACGCTTGACTCTGGAGTCGACTCCAGAGTGTATGCTGCGGTTAATGAGAAAATTATCATTACCGGAGACTGCCATGTCGACTCCAGAAACACCTAAAAAAATCCCACAATTTTCGGCACTTAAGCTCAGCCCGGTTCCGCCAAAAGAGGACTGCTGCTGCGAGGGGAGCTGCGAAACGCAAGCCGACGCGCTGCCCGAAAGCGGTAATCGCTACAGCTGGGCCGTCAACGGTATGGACTGCGCAGCCTGCGCACGTAAAGTGGAAAATGCGGTCAAACAGGTGCCGGGCGTCAGCCACGTTCAGGTGCTTTTTGCGACCGAAAAGCTGTTAGTCAGCGCCGACAAGGATGTCAGTAAGCAGGTTGAAGCCGCCGTCAGCAAGGCGGGATACACCCTGCGCAGCGAAACAGCCCCTGTCGAAAAGACCGCCTCCCTGAAGGAAAATCTGCCGCTCATTACCCTCATCATCATGATGGCCCTGAGCTGGGGTCTGGAACAGATCAACCATCCGTTTGGCAACCTGGCGTTTATCGCCACCACGCTGGTCGGACTATTTCCGATTGCCCGCCAGGCATTACGTCTGATGAGAAGCGGCAGCTGGTTCGCCATCGAAACGCTGATGAGCGTGGCGGCGATCGGCGCGCTGTTTATCGGCGCGACGGCGGAAGCGGCGATGGTTCTGCTGCTGTTCCTGATCGGCGAACGACTTGAGGGCTGGGCCGCCAGCCGCGCGCGTAAAGGGGTGAGCGCGTTGATGGCACTGAAGCCGGAAACCGCGACGCGGGTTAACGAAGGCAAACGTGAAACGGTCGCCATCAGCACGCTGCGCCCGGGCGACGTCATTGAAGTCGCCGCAGGGGGGCGCTTGCCTGCCGATGGCGCACTGCTTAGCGCCACCGCAAGCTTTGATGAAAGCGCCCTGACAGGGGAATCCATTCCGGTTGAGCGTGCCGCGGGAGAAAAAGTGCCTGCAGGCGCCACCAGCGTTGACCGCCTGGTGCAGCTTGAGGTGCTTTCCGGGCCCGGCGACAGCGCCATCGACCGTATCCTGAAGCTGATTGAAGAAGCTGAAGAGCGTCGTGCCCCCGTCGAGCGTTTTATCGATCGCTTTAGCCGGATTTACACGCCCGCCATTATGCTGGTTGCTCTGCTGGTTACGCTCGTTCCACCGCTGTTCTTTGGCGCGCCCTGGGAGGGCTGGATTTATAAAGGTCTGACCCTGCTGCTGATTGGCTGCCCGTGCGCGCTGGTGATCTCCACGCCAGCGGCGATCACCTCCGGTCTGGCGGCAGCGGCACGTCGCGGAGCGCTGATTAAAGGCGGCGCGGCGCTGGAGCAGCTGAGCCAGGTTCAGCATATCGCCTTCGACAAAACCGGCACGTTAACCGTCGGCAAACCCCAGGTGACCGGCATTTATCCGCAGGATATCGCTGAAGATGAACTGCTTACCTTAGCCGCCGCCGTCGAACAGGGTTCCACCCACCCGCTGGCGCAGGCCATTGTGCGGGAAGCGCAGGCTCGCGGATTACCGATTCCGGCGGCCACCGCCCAGCGGGCGCTGGTCGGGTCTGGGATTGAGGCCAACGTCGACGGTAAAAAGGTCCTGATTGTCGCGGCGGGTCACTCCCCTTCCGCACAGGTTCAGGCGTTAGAGCAAGCCGGGCAAACTGTCGTGGTTGTTATGCAGGACGGCGTGACGAAAGGGATGCTGGCGCTGCGCGATACCCTGCGTGATGACGCGAAGGAAGCCATAGCGGCGCTGCATCAGCTGGGCGTGCAGGGCGTGATCCTGACCGGGGATAACCCACGTGCGGCGTCAGCCATTGCGGGTGAACTGGGACTGGAATTTAAGGCTGGATTGCTGCCCGCCGATAAGGTCAGTGCGGTAACCGAACTGAACAGCCACGCCCCGCTCGCGATGGTCGGGGACGGCATTAACGATGCACCCGCGATGAAAGCATCCACCATAGGCATTGCGATGGGAAGCGGCACCGACGTGGCGCTGGAGACGGCAGACGCGGCGCTGACGCATAACCGTCTGACCGGGCTGGCAGAGATGATCGGCCTGGCGCGGGCGACGCGAGCCAATATCCGCCAGAACATCGGGATTGCGCTCGGACTGAAGGGGATTTTCCTGGTGACGACGCTGCTCGGCATGACCGGGCTGTGGCTGGCAGTGCTGGCGGATACGGGGGCAACGGTGCTGGTGACGGCGAACGCCCTCAGGCTGTTGCGTCGTCGATAAAAAAACGCCCGGTGGCGCTAACGCTTACCGGGCCTACATGTTCTGCCAGATCGTAGGTCGGGTAAGGCGAAGCCGCCACCCGACTTTTTTATAAGAAATAGCTCATCGCCAGGCCTAAAAACAGCACCAGCCCGACATAGTTATTATTCAAAAACGCTTTAAAGCAGGCTTCACGTTCGCGTTTGGCAATCAGCTTTTGCTGGTAAGCAAACAGCAATCCCGCCACCAGCACCGACCAGTAAAACTCCCAGTTCAGCCCGTTCAGACGGCCAATCGCGACCATCAGTGCCAGTACCGCGACCTGTAAAATGCCGATGATCAGTTTGTCCTGACGTCCAAAGAGAATGGCGGTCGATTTAATACCAATTTTCAGGTCATCGTCGCGGTCTACCATCGCATATTGCGTGTCATACGCCACGGCCCAGAGAATATTCGCCAGGAACATCAGCCAGCAGCTGAGCGGTAGGGATTCACTCACCGCCGCAAACGCCATCGGAATTGACCAGCCAAATGCCGCGCCCAACACAACCTGAGGCAGATGGGTATAGCGCTTCATGAACGGATAAACCCAGGCCAGTGCAAGCGCAGCGACGGAAAGCAGAATTGTCATGGTGTTCAGCGTTAACACCAGCAGGAATGAGAGCAGCACCAGTACGAGGAACAGCACGCGGGCTTCTTTTCCGGTCACCTGGCCGCTGGGTAACGGACGGTTGGCTGTCCGTTTTACATGGCCGTCGAATTTACGATCGGCATAGTCATTCACCACGCAGCCCGCCGCGCGCATCAACCAGACACCGGCGACAAATACGCCCAGGATCCATAGCGGCGGTACGCCCGGCGTTGCAACCCACAGCGCCCATAAGGTCGGCCACAGCAGCAGTAACGCGCCAATAGGTTTATCAGTACGCATTAAGCGGTGATACGCCAACAGCTTATTCTGCGTTAGGCTCCACTCCATTTTTTCTTCCTCTTAGTACAACGGTGATGCCGGTAAAAAAAGTTCCGTCAGGATTAACGGCTTACCGCTCAGGCGAAGGCGGGAACGGCGTCCCCACAGTTCGGCATCACGCCCAATCTCAATAAAATCCCGGGTCAGCTCAGATGAGGTAAAAAGATAACGTCCCAGCGGGGTTTTCCCCAGCCGCTGCAGCGCCAGCTCAGGCCCGGAAAGGGTGGACTCGGGCACTACCGTCCGTCCGGCAAGCCAGGGCTCACCATCGGCACAGAGCAAAATTTCGCGCAGCCAGTAGCGTTCCTCTTGCGGCAGCAGCGGCAGCTCGCTGGCGATCTCATCGCCGGAGACAAACCCTTCCTGTATCAGGGTCACCGTGACCGTTTTACCTTGCTGTTCAAAACGTTTCGTCATGGAATCTTCCAGCAGCAACCAGTCCAGTTGCTGCGGATCAAGCGCAGGTATTTGGTCGAAATAGCGCAGCGCACGCAGTTGCGTTAGCGCGGGGTGTGACATGCCAGACTCTCCGATACATAACGTAATGGCATTGTATCGCAGAAACACGGATTGAGGGGGGCCAAACGTTATTTAACGATCACGATCGCAACATGGATGCAACAGCCTGGCGGACACGAAAAAAAGTGCGCCCACTCAGGCGCACTAAACTACTGACAAATCAGCACTGTGGGGAAACGGTTACCCCTTGCCTTTTACACTGCTGATAAAGGTGGAACGGGCAGTGGTTGAACCTAAACGTTCGGCTTCATCAAGCAGTTTCAGCGCTTTATCGACATCGCCGCGCTTCACCGCCTGCTTAATAGCGTTGTTGAAGTATTCTTCGGTGTCGTTCAGTACCGGCTCAGCTTTCTTCGCCGGTGCTGGTGCAGCGGCTGCTACCGGTGCGGCTGCGGTGGCAACTGGTGCGGTATAGGCAGGTGCGGCGGTATTACCCACGGTTACCGGGCCGTTACCGGAGGAGCCAAACAGCGGGCCGACCAGCACGCTGGAACCGCTGTTCGTTTTCACCTTCAGCTTTAGCGTTCCGTCGGTGACGTGGCGTGCAATCGGGTCTGGAATATCAGGTACGGCGTTGCCGGTGCCCTTCGCATAGGCTTTGGCCGGGTCAAGCAGCGTGGTGGTTTTCTGCAGATCTTGCTCAGTGGTAAAGACCAGCACGTAGAGTTTTTGCTGTCCCAGCGCAGGCGTAAGACGCATGACACCTTCCAGACGATCGGCGCTCATCACGCCAGGCTCCTGATAAGTAAAGTATTCGCTTGGGAAAAAGGCGGATGGAGTCATGTTCTGATCAAGAATCAGCACGTTTGGCGCAAATACGCTTGTTTGCTTGTTGACTTCACTGGTCAAGGTAATAGCGAGTTCACCGATATTGGCGGGTACGCTATACGCAGCGACCGGGCCGCTAATACCCGGAACATTAATCGTTTGTCCGCCCGTTGAGAGCTGGGTGGTCTGGGTTTTAGACTGATCGACAGGCGTCCAGACCAGCTGTTGCAGTGTCGCCGCCGGAATGGCTGGTGCAGATGTTGTATTCTGCGGAACGAAGTTCACGTTAGCGAGCGTGACAGCAGGCGCGCTTGCCAGCAGCCCTGCGGATAAACAAAGGGCAAGAAGAGTTTTGTTCATTTTCATTGTTATCACCTCAAAATGCACAGGTCAGCGGTAGCCAGGCAATAGCGCGCCGTCCCAAGGATTGAGGGGCTTGCGCCCCTCAGTTTGGTCATTACGTCAGATTAAGACGGGATTACCACCAGATTTCCATCTGGGCGCCGAAGGACCACTCGTCGTTGTCGCCACGACCGAAGGAACCACCGTTGAAGCCATCTTTAACCGCTTTACCGAAGTTAGGGTTATTCGCTGGGTTACCGTTGTAGTCATAGCCCCACTTCTCATCCCACTTCGCATAGGTTGCGAAGACGCGGATAGCAGGACGAGACCAGATGCTGTCGCCAGCCTGCCACTGTTGCGCCAGGGTGATTTTGTACTGGTTGTTGGTTTCGCCAGTTTCCTGGGATTTGACGTTGTCGTAGCCCACTTCCAGCAAGGTGCTCATGATTGGTGTCCATTTGAACATTGGACGAACACCTACAGTCCACCACTTGGTGCCGTTGTTGTTATCCCAGTCGATATCCTGATACATACCGACGTACATCAGGTCCCAACGATCGCCCAGAGAGATTGCACCGTGGTCAAGGATACGCAGCAGGCTGCCGTTGTTGTTGATGTCATAGGCAAAACCGGTATTGCCATCAATGCCTACGCCAGAACCTTGAGACAGGCCTTTACCCTGAGAGGTCATTGAGTCAGTGGCGTACTGAACCACAAACTTGTTGTAGCCTTTCAGCATGCTCTGGGTGTGTTCAGCGGTGAACATCCAGCCGTCTTTAGACGCACCGTCAACCAGACGATAGTCATCACGTGGGTTAGCACGGCCATAGTCAACGCCCAGCTCAAGGGTGCCGCCTGGGTTAACTTCCATCTGCGCTAAACGCACGTCAAAGACGTCGTTCGCGGTGCGGGTGGTGTAATCATAAATACTGTTGCTGGCGAAGGAGGAAGAACCACCTGATTCAGAAGAGCGGGTTGCTGCCAGAGAAAGTTTACCGAAACCGACGTCGATATTTTCCAGACCCGCACCAGGACCAGAGATATCCCAGTAGTAGAAGTCGATCATGTGAACGTCATGACGCTGATAGAAGCGCTTACCAGCCCAGATGGTGGAACCTGGCAGCCATTCGATCAGGTTTTTACCCTGCACGTTGGCTTCACGGAACGCCGGGTCAGTGGCTTCCCAGTCGTTCTGTTGTGCTACGGAATACGCTACGTTGGTGTCGAAGTAGAAGCTCTTGTCGCCTTCTTTCCACACTTCCTGGCCCAGCTTCAATTCCGCATAGGTTTCACATTCGTTACCAAGACGGTATTTACTTTGAGCACCGGTTGCCTGGAAGCACTGTTGTTCGCCGCCACTCCCCGTCCAGCCGATACCGGAACGAGCATAACCATGGAAATCCACGGCCATTGCCTGAGCAGACATTACGCCCGCTGCGACGGCAACTGCCAGAGGAAGTTTGCGCAGAGTAATCATCATTCTATCTCCTGAGATCATTGCTTTTCTTTGAACACTTCACCTGTCGGTTTCGTGTCTTCTTTTGGGATTGCTTAAACGCCTGGCTCTTTATGCAACCGACGACATGCAGTGCCATCCTCACGGAACAGATGGCAACGCTCTGGCGGCAAGCCGATAGCGAATGTGGCACCCTCTTCTACCAACACCACGTCATTCTGGCGGTAAACCAGGTTCTGACGAATGGCGGGGATCTGGATATGAATCTGTGTTTCGTGACCAAGCTGTTCAACGACCTGAACCTCACCTTCCAGCGTCACATCGGCAATGTGACTCGGCAGGAGATGCTCAGGGCGGATACCGAGGGACATGTTTGCCCCGACCTGTACGTTGGCGCTGTCCACCGGCAGCCAGACTTGCTGGCGGTTTGGTAGCTCCACCTGTACCTGTTCAATGGCCGTTGCAGTCACTTTAACGGGCAGGAAGTTCATCTTTGGCGAGCCAATAAAGCCTGCAACAAAGCGGTCTGCCGGGTAGTGATAGAGCTCCAGCGGTTTGCCCACCTGCGCCACGCGACCGGCATCCAGCACCACGATTTTGTCGGCCAGCGTCATCGCTTCGACCTGATCGTGGGTGACGTAAATCATCGTGCGGCCAAGACGTTTGTGCAGACGGGAGATTTCGATACGCATCTGAACGCGCAGGGCGGCATCCAGGTTAGAAAGGGGTTCGTCGAGCAGGAACACGCGCGGTTCGGCCACCAGCGTACGGCCAATCGCCACACGCTGACGCTGACCGCCGGAAAGCGCTTTCGGTTTACGCTCCAGCAGGTGCGCCAGCTGTAATACTTCCGCCACCTGGGTGACGCGCTGGTTAATCACGTCTTTCTTCGCGCCGGCCAGCTTCAGGCCAAAGGACATGTTCTCGGCAACGGAAAGATGGGGATAAAGTGCATAAGACTGGAACACCATACCGACGCCACGTTCGGCAGGCGGGATGTCGTTCATTCGGGTATCACCGATCAGCAGGTCGCCGCTGGTGATGGTTTCAAGACCGGCAATCATACGCAGCAGAGTAGATTTACCACAGCCTGATGGGCCGACAAACACCACAAACTCACCTTCAGTGATGTCCAGATTGATGTCTTTTGACACCACTACGTCGCCCCAGGCTTTCGTTACATTACGCAGCTGTACGCTCGCCATGCCCTTCTCCCTTCGTTACAACCTGTCACCGACAGAAACATTCAACATAAGTTCACTATGGGGTATCTATAACTTTCACGAATCCTCCACCCCCCGGCTTTTTTATGGGGGAGGAGGCGGGAGGATGAGAGAGCAGGCTCTGCGACCGCAGCCGGGGGGCTGAGGCGAAATTCGTGAAGCCGCCTGCAAAATTCGGTGGGTTTTTATGTGCGCCAGCACTCATAACTTAAATTTATGCAACGGAGATCACACAAACAGGGGGTGGGGCGTAGGGGTTGGGAGGATGGAAAGAGGATGTCAAATAAGGAGACTGATTCACGTTGAACCACTGAAGTCATACTACGAGACATCACCAAAAGGATGGCAGATATGAATATCAAGACTGGCGCACGCGTTTTCGCATTGTCCGCCCTTGCAGCAATGATGGTTTCCGCACCGGCGCTCGCCAAAATTGAAGAAGGCAAGCTGGTTATCTGGATTAACGGCGACAAAGGCTATAACGGCCTGGCCGAAGTGGGCAAAAAATTCGAGAAAGACACCGGTATCAAAGTTACCGTAGAACATCCGGACAAACTGGAAGAGAAATTCCCGCAGGTTGCAGCAACCGGCGACGGCCCGGACATCATCTTCTGGGCGCATGACCGTTTCGGCGGCTACGCGCAGTCTGGCCTGCTGGCTGAAGTCACCCCGGACAAAGCGTTCCAGGACAAACTCTTCCCGTTCACCTGGGATGCCGTTCGCTACAACGGCAAGCTGATCGCTTACCCTATCGCAGTTGAAGCCCTGTCTCTGATTTACAACAAAGACCTGGTACCAAACCCACCGAAAACCTGGGAAGAGATCCCGAAACTGGATAAAGAGCTGAAGGCGAAAGGTAAATCCGCTCTGATGTTCAACCTGCAAGAGCCGTACTTCACCTGGCCGCTGATTGCTGCCGACGGCGGTTACGCGTTCAAGTTTGAAAACGGCAAATATGACGTGAAAGACGTGGGCGTGGATAACGCAGGCGCGAAAAAAGGCCTGACCTTCCTGGTTGACCTGATCAAGAACAAACACATGAACGCGGATACCGATTACTCCATCGCGGAAGCGGCGTTCAACAAAGGCGAAACCGCGATGACCATCAACGGTCCGTGGGCCTGGACCAACATCGATAAGAGCAAAATCAACTACGGCGTAACGCTGCTGCCAACCTTCAACGGCAAGCCGTCTAAACCGTTCGTTGGCGTGCTGAGTGCGGGTATCAACGCCGCCAGCCCGAACAAAGAGCTGGCGAAAGAGTTCCTGGAAAACTACCTGCTGACCGATCAGGGTCTGGATGAAGTGAACAAGGATAAACCGCTGGGCGCCGTGGCGCTGAAATCCTTCCAGGATCAGCTGGCGAAAGATCCACGCATCGCGGCCACTATGGATAACGCCCAGAAAGGCGAAATCATGCCGAACATCCCACAGATGGCAGCGTTCTGGTACGCCACCCGTACTGCAGTCATCAACGCAGCAATCGGTCGTCAGACTGTTGATGCCGCGCTGAAGGATGCGCAGGGTCGTATTACTAAGTAAGCAGAAAAACGGCGGGTGGCGCGTGCGCTTACCCGCCCTACGACTACGGCACGATCCGTAGGTCAGGTAAGCGCCGCGCCACCTGACGAAAAGTTTCCACCGTTGTAGAGGAAGAACCCCATGGATGTCATTAAAAAGAAGCACTGGTGGCAAAGCGACGCGCTGAAATGGTCAGTGATAGGTCTGCTGTGTCTGCTGGTGGGTTACCTTGTTGTTTTAATGTACGTACAAGGGGAATATCTCTTTGCCATCATGACGCTGATCTTAAGCTCTGCTGGCCTGTATATTTTCGCCAACCGTAAAGCCTATGCCTGGCGCTATGTTTACCCTGGCGTGGCCGGGATGGGGCTGTTTGTCCTGTTCCCACTGATCTGTACCATCGCCATTGCATTCACCAACTACAGCAGCACCAACCAGCTTGCGCAGGAACGCGCCCAACAGGTGCTTCTGGACCGTTCCTATCAGGCGGGAAAAACCTTTAATTTCGGCCTGTATCCTGCGGGTGACGAATGGAAGTTAGCGCTCACTGATGGTGAGAGCGGCAAAAACTATATTTCCGACGCGTTTAAATTTGGCGGCGAGCAGAAGCTGACCTTAAAAGAGGCTGCGGCCCTGCCGGAAGGTGAACGTGCTAACCTGCGGATCATTACCCAGAACCGCCAGGCGTTGACCCAGCTCACCGCCGTGCTGCCAGATGAAAGCAAAGTGACCATGAGCTCGCTGCGCCAGTTCTCCGGCACTCAGCCGCTCTATACCCTGGCAAAAGACGGCACGCTGACTAACAATCAGAGCGGCGTGAAGTATCGCCCGAACAACGACATTGGTTTCTATCAGTCCATTACTGCCGACGGCAAATGGGGTGATGACAAACTCAGCCCGGGTTATACCGTTACCATCGGCTGGGATAACTTTACCCGCGTGTTCACCGACGAAGGCATCCAGAAACCGTTCTTCGCCATCTTCGTCTGGACGGTGATTTTCTCGGTGCTCACCGTGATCCTGACCGTTGCCGTGGGCATGGTGCTGGCCTGTCTCGTGCAGTGGGAATCCCTGAAAGGCAAAGCGATTTACCGCGTGCTGCTGATTCTGCCGTATGCCGTGCCGTCGTTTATCTCGATTCTGATTTTCAAAGGGCTGTTTAACCAGAGCTTCGGTGAAATCAACATGATGCTGAGCGCGCTGTTCGGTATCAAACCGGCCTGGTTCAGCGACCCAACCACCGCCCGCTCGATGATTATTATCGTGAACACCTGGCTGGGCTACCCGTACATGATGATCCTGTGCATGGGCCTGCTGAAGGCTATCCCGGACGATCTGTACGAAGCTTCAGCGATGGACGGCGCGGGTCCGTTCCAGAACTTCTTTAAAATTACGCTGCCGCTGCTCATTAAGCCGCTGACCCCGCTGATGATTGCCAGCTTTGCCTTTAACTTTAACAACTTCGTGCTGATTCAGCTGTTGACCAACGGTGGCCCGGACCGTCTCGGCACCACCACGCCGGCAGGCTATACCGACCTGCTTGTGAGCTACACCTACCGTATCGCCTTCGAAGGCGGCGGCGGACAGGACTTCGGTCTGGCAGCAGCCATTGCCACCCTGATCTTCCTGCTGGTTGGTGCCCTGGCGATTGTGAACCTGAAAGCCACACGTATGAAATTTGACTAAGGAGGGCATCGATCATGGCTATGGTACAACCCAAATCTCAGAAATTGCGCCTCCTGGCGACACACTTAGGCCTGCTGATTTTCATCGCGGCAATCATGTTCCCGCTGCTGATGGTTATCGCTATCTCCCTGCGTTCGGGTAACTTCGCGACCGGGAGTCTCATCCCGGACGAAATCTCCTGGGAGCACTGGAAGCTGGCGCTGGGCTTCAGCGTGGAGCATGCGGATGGACGCGTGACTCCCCCGCCGTTCCCGGTGCTGCTGTGGCTGTGGAACTCGGTGAAAGTGGCGACCATTACCGCAATCGGTATTGTCACGCTCTCCACCACCTGTGCTTACGCCTTCGCCCGTATGCGTTTCCCGGGCAAAGCGACGCTGCTGAAAGGCATGCTCATTTTCCAGATGTTCCCGGCCGTGCTGTCACTGGTCGCGTTGTATGCCCTGTTTGACCGTCTGGGTCAGTACGTGCCGTTTATCGGCCTGAACACCCACGGCGGCGTGATCTTCGCCTATCTTGGCGGTATCGCCCTGCATGTGTGGACCATCAAAGGGTATTTCGAAACCATCGACGGTTCGCTGGAAGAGGCGGCCGCGCTGGATGGCGCTACTCCGTGGCAGGCCTTCCGTCTGGTGCTGCTGCCGCTGTCGGTACCTATCCTGGCGGTGGTGTTTATCCTGTCGTTTATCGCTGCGATCACCGAAGTACCGGTCGCCTCCCTGTTACTGCGCGACGTGAACAGTTACACCCTGGCCGTGGGTATGCAGCAATACCTCAACCCGCAAAACTACCTGTGGGGCGACTTTGCTGCGGCGGCTGTACTCTCTGCCATCCCGATTACCGTGGTGTTCCTGCTGGCCCAGCGCTGGCTGGTTAACGGCCTGACGGCGGGCGGTGTGAAAGGTTAAGTTTCATTTGTTATGCCACTGCAACCCTCAACTTTAGACGTATTGTATTGACCCAACTTGTGACTGTTGTTAGGCGCTCTTCGGAGCGCCATTTTTTTATTCCCGTTTCAGCCGCTTCGAGTTACACAGCCAGAGGGTGATCACCAGCAGCAGGATCGCCGCCGAGTAGATCAGCACGTCGAGGGGGGATTTATGATCGACGATGATCAGCCGCACAATCGCGGTGATCCCAATGTAGACAAAATAGCGCAGCGGGAAGTGAAAGCCCGACTGAAAGTACTTCACAATCAGGGCAATAAACTCGAAGTAGAGAAAGTAGACCACCAGGCCTTCCACCAGCGCATATTTGCTGGTTTGTTCAGGGGCGAACAGCACATCCGCCAGATGCACCGTCTCTTTGCCAAGGAAGACGACCAGAATCAGACCAAGGCTTAGCAGACCGAGATTTAGCACGGTCTGGAGGATCGTTGAGATAAACTCAACGCGCGGGCGAGTCAGGGATGTCATACAGCACCTCATTCTCCAGGGCGAGGTTCCTGTATAACGCAAAAATGTGACGGGGATCTATATTTTTTGTTTATGTTTTGTCCGCATTAGCATTCTTGCCGGTCGGCACTGCGTTTGCCCGGCCTACAAAAACACTCTTGTAGGCCCGGTAAGCGCAGCGCCACCGGGCAAACAAGCATCAACGGAAGTTAACGTTCTTATCGCTGGTCATGTCATACAGCTGGAACTTACGCCCAAGCTGCTGGCCCCCGTCGCGCGTCAGCGGTGTCCAGCCCACTGCCGCACGGCTGCGGGTTGGGCCTGACGAGAAGAGATCCAGCGGAATCGACACATAGACCCCTTTAGTAAAGTCCCCTTCTCCGTACTCGTCCGGCGAGACGTTGGTGATGGTGGCATAACCGCCCACCACGACGCCGCTGTCGAAGTGTTTGGAGATATCCAGCGTGCCACCCTTGTCGCCCGCCAGATACTGGCCGACGCTGGCTTTCACCAGTACGTCCTGCGCGAATGACGGTGTCCAGTAGGCGGTCAGATGGCCCGTTTTGACGCTGTAGTCGGTGAACTTCATCATGTCCTGCGCGCTGCGCCAGTCACGCTGTTTCACGTAGTTAGCATCAATCCCAAATGCCCAGTTGCTGTCGACAGGACGGTAAAGCACCTCTGCCCCTGCGCCACCGAACATGGTTTCCAGATATCCGCCGTACACCTGGCCGTAGAAACCGTTGCCGAAGTACTGGAAGTAGTTGGCCTGCAGGTTATTCACGTAGACATCGTTCTGCACGTATTCACGAACGCGAGTTCTTACACGCGGCAGTTTTGAATCGTTCGGCGGGTTGGTGTAGTTAAATTTGTCGTAGTTGTTGGCGATATTGCCGAACAGGCTACCGGTAGTCAGCAGATGGTCGGTGACCCACAGATCTGCCGTCGCCATTGCGCCCAGCTGATACATGTAGAAGTTTTCCGGTCCGCCAACGGACTGGTTCAGCACCGGATCGATATGGAAATCAAAGCGCGACTTGTCGATATACCAGCCTTGCTCGGTGGTGTCTGGCACGACCGGCTCAACGCGTTTTTGCACCAGCTCGGTTTCATGCCCGAGCGGCTCGCCTTCGAGATGGCGCTTGAGGCTGGCAACGTCCGTTTCCGTCGTCACCTGCGGCAGGTTCAGGCGGTTCTCGGTCACGCGGATCGTGCGGATCCCGTCCGGGAGATCGTTCATGACGATCCGGTTGGCGCGCTCGATCCCTTCCCGCGAGTCGCGGTATTTCACCTGCTCGCCGGTGACGTAAAGCGTGTCGCCCTTGGTCTGAATCTTCGGATCCGCCAGACCGGCATTGTATTTCAGCAGCGTCAGCTGATTTGCCACCACGGAGTGCTGCAGAATCGCATCCTGCGGTTCCGGCTGGTAGGCAGGGCGCGCGTTATCATTGTAGTGCGGCCGCATGTCATTAAAGTTGGTGCGCAGCGTGAAACCAAACATCACGGTATTACCGCGCTCGTAGCTGAGGTTAACGTCGGCCCAGTCGGTGACGCGATAAATGGCGCCGACGTTAAACTTGCTCTTCTGCTCAATCTTCCCGGCGAAATCCTGAGAGTAGTCGTTTCCTTCGTACTCCAGCTTCAGGCGCAATGGCTGCCAGGGGGTCTGGTATTCCACGCCACCGAACAGCGAGGCCGGGCCATGGAACATCTGGTCGCCGTTGATGGAACCCGCTTTCTGGTAACTGTTATCGCGGTAGCAATATTTATCGCTGTAGGTGCAGAACGGGTTTTTGACGTTACCGCTGGTACCGAGATAGCCCCATCCCAGGCCAAGCGAGAAGTCGAACGGCCCCCAGGCCTTGCTGGCCACAATGTATTCCGCATCAAACAGGCCGGTCCCGCCGATATCTTTGGCCCCCACGGACACCTGCGGCATCCAGTAGCTCTCTTCCCACAGGCGCAGCTTGAGGTCGAAGGCTTTATCTTTGTAAGTCTGGTCGCCAGAGAACGCCTCGACGCTGCTGTACTGTTTCGTTCGCACATCGGTGTAGCGCAGCGTGGTTTCAAGCCACGGGAAAAGCTGTACCGAGGCGGAATAGTAGCGGTACTGGTCGTTATCGCGGTAGTTCAGACTGATTTCCCCTTCACGCGCCATGCGCGCGGTGGGCGTTTGCAGTAAACCGATGCCGCCGAAGTCTGACTGAGACGGGCCAATGGGTGCCGGATACGTTTCTGCATGACAGGCGGCGCTTACACAGAGCGCCAGCATGCTGTAGAGATAGGTTTTTTTCATTCTTCCGGTATCCGCTGTGTCAGGGAGTGAAGGATATCGGCGTTAAGCCCGTCATATGCCTTCGTCCAGAAATGGTCGGCAAAACCGACAAAAATGATGCTGCCAGGCATGGGCTCGATATGACGTTTATTCCAGTAAGCTACCGGCGCTTTTTGCGTGTGCCCGTCAGGGTAAACGACCCAGGCGTAGCTGTTATCGGCACCGCTCAGCAGGCTTTGCTCGTCGAGATAGCTCACCACGTCGCGACCTGGCGTAAAGGGCTTTTTACCCGGGCTGCTGACAAGCCCCATCACGGTCACCGTCGTCGGTTTTACGGGCAGCCAGAGGGTGTACTCCCCTTCAAGGGTTGGGTTGCCCTTTTCCGTGACGCGTACTTCATCGGGATCAAGATTCACCTTCTGGCGGCCAGTCACCTTCAGCGCCTGAAGCTGCTGGCGAATGCTATTGATTGCTGCGGCATCGTCACCGTCTTCCTGCGCCGCCAGACCTGTCAGACGGGCAAGCAGTGCAAGATGTTCTTGCTCTGCCTTAATCGTTGCCTGACGCTCGCCGATCACCGCCCCCGGCCACCAGCTGTTGGCAAGCCTCGGCTGCCCGACGAGATCGAGCAGATGTTCAGCGTTGGTTAACGTTTTGGGTTTCTCGTTGTCCGCCGTGTAGACCTTCACCGTTCCTGCAGACCATGCCGCAGGGGTTGCAAGGCTCGCAATTAGCGCAACGCGGATAATTGTTTTCATGATTTTGCGGCCTTGATCAGCGTGGTTTTCACCGGGAAGAAACCGGCACCGAGATACTGCAGGGACTGACGGATTTGCCCTTCCTCGTCGATCCAGAAGCGGTTATGCCAGGTGGCCTGGTCGGTTGTTACCTCTTCATCCAGCACGCGTACCTGGGTTTCATCGCTCCCCACTTTCACACTGTCGGTGCCATCCCAGCGGAAGGTGGAATGCGCCGTGGCGTAACGCACCTGCTTGTGTTCAGTCCAGCCCATCGTGCGCGTCCAGCCAGCGCCGTCGGTAATCTGGTTCGGCTTGATCAGCGGATCGGCCGCGATATTGTTCACCTCAAGCAGGTTGTCGCCCCCGAGCAGGGTTTTCACGATACGGCCATGCTGCGTCACGATGGTGGCCTGATCCTGCGTCACCCATTTCTGCTGCCCGTTTTCATCGAAAGCGAGCACCACAAACAGTTGCGGGCCATCATTAAGCTGCATGTACTGACTGGCGTAGGGCATGTTCTGAAGTTCGTCATCGGTCAATTGCACGCCCGGCGTACCGAACAGGCTGTCCCACAGTGAATGACCCAGCCCTTTGGTGGTGGCTGAGCACGCCTGCAACAGCAGGCAAATCAGAATGATTGCAGGTCGCTTCACGACTCTTCTCCGAAGGGGCGAAATAACCACACCGAAGTGTGGTTATGATTAAAACACCCGGTCTTACTGGGTGCTGGTTGTCGTAGTGGTCGTGGTTCCGGTATTGGAGCCATCACCGCCACCGGTTGCCGCCAGCGCGACACCCACGGCTGAACTTACGGCGCTGGTGCTGGCTGCGGTAGAGCTTCCCGCAGACGCAGACGTCGCTGCCGACCCTGCTGCTTCCCCGACCTGGACCGGAGCTGCATAGACAGATGTCGCCGCAAGTGCAGATATGGCAAAAATGCCATACAGTACTTTCTTCATAACAATTTCCCTTCAATGAATGAATGGAGATTTGCCCGAAAAGAAATTCAGGCGGAATCGAGTATACACAACTAAAGCAGCGGGATTACCGTGAGGGGAAATAGGGAATGGGTTTTCGGACTAATGGATAAAATCGAAATGAAAAGCAAATAATTAAAATATATAATCACTAAAAATCAATAATTTATAATATAAATTCATTAACTAACATCTGCGTATTTTCTTAAAATAAACCGCAGCAATTAACGGGTTAACCGTCTTTTTCGGATTAAACTCACATCCAGAATTTGAGTTAACTAACAGACATCAGGAATTATCCGATAAAAAAATGCCGGCATTTCGCCGGCACATTTTCATGATGTTTTAATTACGCGCGCCAGGCTTTATAGCGGTTAATCAAACCATTGGTCGAGCTGTCGTGGCTGGTGATCGCTTTATCGTCACCCAGCTCTGGCAGAATGCGGTTTGCAAGCTGTTTGCCCAGTTCAACGCCCCACTGGTCAAAGGTGAAGATGTTCAGGATGGCACCCTGAGTAAAGATCTTGTGCTCGTACAGCGCAATCAGCGCACCCAGGCTGAACGGGGTGATTTCACGCAGCAGGATGGAGTTGGTTGGGCGGTTGCCTTCGAACACTTTGAACGGCACAACGTGGTCCAGCGTGGCCGGATCTTTACCCTGATCGCGATACTCCTGCTCAACCACCTCGCGGGATTTACCGAACGCCAGCGCTTCAGTCTGGGCGAAGAAGTTAGACAGCAGTTTTGGATGGTGGTCAGACAGCGGGTTATGGGTAATAGCCGGGGCGATGAAATCGCACGGTACCATTTTGGTTCCCTGGTGGATCAACTGGTAGAACGCGTGCTGGCCGTTAGTGCCCGGCTCACCCCAGATGATTGGACCCGTCTGGTAATCCACCGCGTTGCCGTTACGGTCAACGTACTTACCGTTGGATTCCATATTGCCCTGCTGGAAGTAGGCCGCAAAGCGATGCATGTACTGGTCGTACGGCAGGATCGCTTCGGTTTCAGCGCCAAAGAAGTTGTTGTACCAGATACCAATCAGCGCCAGCAGCACCGGCAGGTTTTTCTCAGGTGCGGTGGTGGAGAAGTGTTTATCCATCGCGTGCGCGCCGGAGAGCAGTTCAACGAAGTTATCGAAGCCTACGGACAGAATGATGGACAAACCGATGGCAGACCACAGAGAGTAACGGCCGCCAACCCAGTCCCAGAACTCGAACATGTTCGCGGTGTCGATACCGAACTCGCCAACCGCTTTACCATTGGTGGACAGCGCCGCAAAGTGTTTCGCCACGTGCTTGTTGTCGCCCGCGGTTTTCAGGAACCAGTCACGCGCGCTGTGGGCGTTGGTCATGGTTTCCTGGGTGGTGAAGGTTTTAGACGCCACCAGGAACAGGGTGGTTTCCGGGTTCACGTTCTTCAGCACTTCCGCGATGTGAGTACCATCGACGTTAGACACGAAATGCATGTTGAGGTGGTTTTTGTACGGACGCAGCGCTTCGGTCACCATGAACGGACCCAGATCAGAACCGCCGATGCCGATGTTTACCACGTCGGTGATCGCTTTACCGGTATAGCCTTTCCAGCTACCGGAGATGATCGCTTCGGAGAAAGCTTTCATCTTTTCCAGCACCGCGTTCACTTCCGGCATAACATCTTTGCCGTCAACGATGATTGGCGTATTGCTACGGTTACGCAGGGCCACGTGCAGCACAGCACGGTCTTCGGTGCGGTTGATTTTCTCGCCGGAGAACATGGACTTGATAGCGTCGGCAAGCTGAGTCTCTTTTGCCAGATCCTGCAGCTTTGCCAGCGTCTCTTCGGTAATGCGGTTTTTGGAAAAATCCACCAGCATCAGGTCGTCGAAGGTCGCGGAGAACTTAGCGAAACGATCGGCATCTTTCGCGAACAGATCCGCGATGGTGACGTCTTTCATTTCATCAAAATGTTTCTGGAGTGCCTGCCAGGCAGCGGTCTGCGTTGGGTTGATGTTTTTCATTAGCAATACTCTTCTGATTTGAGAATTGTGACTGCGGTCGATTGTAGCGCCTGCAAATAAAAATTGTGATGGTTTTTATGCCATTGCCCTGGCCTGCATCAAACACAGGTGAAAAGACCCGAAAAGTATAGCTGCTGAAGTGCCCTCCCGGGCGGCGAATTGTCGGTCAAAAGGGGGTAAAACGGAGCATAAAATATGGCCCTGTTATAAGTCCTGTTTCTCAGGGGTACCCCCCCATAAAAAATCCGCATAATCCCAGCATTGACAGGACCTCCCCCGCATTTTATTTATAGGGCCGTATTTTGCGCCTGCACCTGTTTTCGTTTCACTCTTGTGCCAAGGTCGCTTATTCATTCCCTGACACGAGGTTGTTATGACGAGTTTTGTGGTCGCCAAGTTTGGCGGCACCAGTGTGGCCGACTACGATGCCATGAACCGCAGCGCCGATGTGGTGCTGGCCGATCCGAATACCCGCCTGGTGGTGCTCTCCGCATCCGCTGGCGTGACGAACCTGCTGGTTTCTCTGTCTGAAGGACTGGAAGCGACAGAACGTTTCGTGAAGCTGGATGCACTGCGCAAAATTCAGTTCGACATCCTTGAGCGTCTGCAAAATCCAAACGTGATCCGCGAAGAAGTGGAACGCCTGCTGGAAAATATCACCACCCTGGCAGAAGCAGCGTCTCTGGCCACCTCCACCGCCCTGACCGATGAACTGGTCAGCCACGGTGAATTGATGTCTACCCTGCTGTTCGTTGAAATCATGCGCGAACGTAACGTTCAGGCGCAGTGGTTTGACGTGCGTAAAGTGATGCGCACCAGTGACCGTTTTGGCCGCGCTGAACCGGACGTTGAGATGCTGGCTGAGCTCACCAACCAGCAACTGGCCCCGCGCCTGGCTGAAGGCATGGTGGTCACCCAGGGCTTTATCGGCAGCGAAGCCAAAGGTCGCACGACGACGCTGGGCCGTGGCGGCAGCGACTATACCGCGGCTCTGCTGGGTGAAGCTCTGCATGCCACCCGTGTGGATATCTGGACTGACGTGCCGGGTATCTACACCACCGACCCGCGCGTGGTTTCCGCGGCGAAACGTATTGATGTGATCGCGTTTGAAGAAGCGGCGGAAATGGCCACCTTCGGCGCGAAGGTGCTACACCCGGCTACGCTGCTGCCTGCCGTGCGCAGCGATATTCCGGTCTTCGTGGGCTCCAGTAAAGATCCTAAAGCGGGCGGCACGCTGGTTTGCAAGAAAACGGAAAATCCACCGCTGTTCCGTGCGCTGGCCCTGCGCCGTCGCCAGACGCTGGTGACGCTGCATAGCCACAATATGCTCCACTCCCGCGGTTTCCTGGCAGAGGTGTTTGGCATTCTGGCGCGTCACAATATCTCCGTAGACCTCATCACCACCTCCGAAGTGAGTATTGCGCTGACGCTGGACACCACCGGCTCGACCTCCACCGGCGATACCCTGCTGACGCAGTCGCTGCTGATTGAGTTGTCCGAGCTGTGCCGCGTGGAAGTGGAAGAAAACCTGGCGCTGGTGGCCATCATTGGCAACAAGCTGTCGCGCGCCTGCGGCGTGGGCAAAGAGGTGTTTGGTGTGCTCGACCCGTTCAACATCCGCATGATTTGCTACGGTGCCTCCAGCTACAACCTTTGTTTCCTGGTCCCTGCGGATCAGGCTGAGCAGGTCGTGCAGAAACTTCATCAGAATTTGTTTGAATAAAATTCGTTAGCACGTTAAACAATATCGATAAGCCGGGCACAGACCCGGCTTTTTCATAACAAAACAACACGACAATACTGCAAGGAATTCACTATGTTATCCGTTATCACCCGGCTGTTCCCCTTATGGGCGCTGCTGCTCTCTGTCCTCGCGTATTACACGCCCGCCACGTTCACCGGTATTGGTCCATGGGTCGCCACGCTGCTGATGCTGATTATGTTCGGCATGGGCGTGCATTTAAAAATCGACGATTTCAAACGCGTGCTGTCGCGCCCGGCTCCGGTTGCTGCGGGTATCTTCCTGCATTACCTGGTGATGCCGCTCGCGGCGTGGCTGCTGGCGATGGCCTTTAAGATGCCGCCGGATCTCTCTGCCGGAATGGTGCTGGTGGGCAGCGTCGCCAGCGGCACGGCGTCTAACGTCATGATCTATCTGGCGAAAGGGGATGTTGCCCTCTCCGTTACCATTTCATCCGTTTCCACGCTGGTGGGCGTGATTGCCACGCCGCTGTTAACCCGCCTGTACGTGGACGCGCATATTCAGGTGGACGTGATGGGGATGCTGCTCAGCATTCTGCAGATTGTGGTGATCCCGATTGCACTGGGACTAGTCATTCACCATCTGTTCCCGCGCGTGGTGAAAGCCGTTGAGCCCTACCTGCCTGCGTTTTCAATGGTCTGCATTCTGGCCATCATCAGCGCCGTGGTGGCGGGTTCTGCCTCGCACATTGCTTCCGTCGGTTTTGTGGTGATCGTCGCAGTCGTGCTGCATAACACCATCGGACTGCTGGGAGGATACTGGGGCGGGAAGCTGTTTGGTTTCGACGAATCCACCTGCCGCACGCTGGCGATTGAAGTCGGGATGCAGAACTCCGGTCTGGCGGCGGCGCTTGGCAAAATTTACTTCTCGCCGCTGGCGGCCCTGCCGGGTGCCCTGTTCTCGGTGTGGCACAATCTTTCAGGTTCGCTGCTGGCGGGCTACTGGTCCGGCAAACCGATTAATGCACAAACGAAAAAAGAATCGGTGAAACAGGATTGAATTGCTTTACACTGAAGCCTCCCCCTCAGGAGGCTTCAGCAATGGCTACACCACGTTTGACCCAGAAAGACATGACGGAAGCCGAGCAGCGCGAACTGAAAACGCTTCTCGACCGCGCCCGCATTGCACATGGCCGCACGCTGACGAACGCCGAAACCAATCAGGTGAAAAAAGAGTACATCGACAAGCTGATGGCGGAACGTGACGCCGCGGCGAAGAAAGCCCGCAAACTGAAAAAAGAGCAGGCTTATAAACCGGATGCAGAGGCGACCTTCTCCTGGTCCGCCAGCACGTCAACCCGTGGAAGGCGCTAATCAGCGCCCTTTCTTTTTACGACCCGGCTGGGTAAATCGCTTACCGTTACCCGGCTTGCCTCGCCCTTTCTCTTCCGCCTGCGGCGCCTTCACCACCGGGCGTTTAATCGCCTGGGTTTTCGGCTTCGCCTTAGCCTTCGGCTTCGCTTCTGACGACGAGTTTTCGATAAGCCTGAACAGCTCAATCAGCTCGTCATCCGTTAAGTCACGCCACTCGCCCAGCGGGATCCCGGACAGGCTAACGTTCATGATGCGCGTACGTTCAAGCTTCGTCACTTCATAACCGAAGTACTCGCACATGCGGCGGATCTGGCGGTTTAAGCCCTGTACCAGGGTAATACGGAACGCGAAAGGCGCTTCTTTCTTGACCTTACACTTCTTCGTCACCGTACCCAGGATCGGCACGCCTGCGCTCATCCCGCGGATAAACTCGTCCGTTACCAGTTTGTTTACCGTAACGATGTACTCTTTCTCATGGTCGTTACCGGCTCGCAGGATTTTGTTCACCAGATCGCCATGGTTGGTGAGGAAAATCAGCCCCTGCGAATCTTTATCCAGACGGCCAATCGGGAAGATGCGGCTGCTGTGGTTCACGAAATCAACGATGTTGTCTCGCTCACCGTCTTCCGTGGTGCTGACAATCCCAACCGGTTTATTCAACGCGATAAACACCAGGTCTTCTGCATCACGCGGTTCGATGACCTGACCATTCACTTTGACCACGTCGCCAGGCACCACCTGATCGCCGATGGTGGCGCGTTTGCCGTTAAGAAACACGTTACCTTGTTCAATGTAACGGTCAGCCTCGCGACGTGAGCAGATCCCGCTCTCGCTAATGTATTTGTTTAATCGGGTTGATTGAGTTGGCAGCATAGTTTCTCCTGTGAAGGGCGAAATATACCTTAGGTTTGGGCTGGAAAAAAAGATTAGCCGACGGTAACTGAGACGGGTTCTTTAGTTTGCGAGAGGCTTTCAGGATTGAGCAACCTGTCATTTACCCATTTACTTACTCCTTTTATTTTGCTCATCAGGCAAAAGTATTTGTAGTTTATAAATCACAGGGAGTACTATGAAGGAGATCGTTCAGACAGAATCCTTCCGACGCTGGGAGCAAAACCTGAAAGATCGGCGAGCGAAAACCATTATCGCTTCTCGGCTCTTTCGATTGTCATATGGCTTAAAGGGCGACGTTAAATCCGTGGGTGAAGGGATAAGTGAACTAAGAATCCACTATGGCCCGGGCTACAGAATCTATTTTAAACAAACAGGGGATTGCATCATCGTGCTGTTAAGTGGCGGCGATAAAAGCAGCCAGGATAAAGACATACTGATGGCAAAAATGCTGGCCAAGACATTCATTCTGCTGGAGTAATGCACATGAGTAAATTAACACCTTATGATCCAGCCGACGCACTGGTAGATGACGAGGAAATCGCAGTATTTATAGCTGATGCACTAGAAACAGGTGACTCGACGTATATCGCTAAAGCCCTTGGCGTTGTCGCGCGAGCCAAAGGAATGTCAAGCATTTCACAGCATACCGGCTTATCACGAGAGCAGCTTTATCGGTCATTCAGTGATAAGGGTAACCCAACGCTTAAAACCACAATGGCGGTTATGAAAGCGCTGGGCCTCGAGCTAACTCTCAAGCATGTTGAGAATTAAAACTCGTCCCGCTCGTCATCTTCATCCGGCTGTTCCATCACGCTATAGGCTACCGCGCAGAACAACGAGTTAAGACGCTTCATATCCCCCAGCAGCCCCAGGTGCAGGGAGCTGGTCTCGATACTCTGCACGTTTTGCTGATGAAGACGCTCAACGTGGGCGTGCGAGTAGCGACGGTTGAGGATGCGGAATCGATGCTTGTTACGACGCAGGCGGCGCGCGCTCGGCACGTCGCTGGAGAAGAAGACCAGCATCGCCAGCTTCAGGTTGCTCAACAGCTGTTCGTGGAGCGCCTCCAGCTCCTTCAGGCCCTCAATGGAGAATGCCCGACGTGCTGCCAGTGACTTATCTGCAATCTCACTCCCCATACGCTCCACGATATCGGAGGCTTGCTCCAGGTTGAGCGACATCTCGATGATTTCTGCCCAGCGGCGAGACTCCTCTTCCGCCAGTTCATCCTGCGGAATACGCGCCAGATAGAGCTTAATGGCGGTATAAAGCACGTTGATATCGTCCGCCAGCCTGCGCAACTCTTTCTCTTCGCGCGGTTCGCCGTGCATCACCTTCTGCAGCCCTTCGAGCATGGTTTCCATCGCATCACCCATGCGTAGCGTCTCGCGGGCGGCATTCGCCAGCGCCAGCGCCGGGGTATCCAGCGCGGAGGTATCCAGATGCTTCGGTTTCAGGCGCGCATCCAGCTCCGGTTCATCCTGAATGAGTCGTTCGCAAAAGCGGGCCATCGGCCCCGCAAAAGGCACCATCGCCAGGCAGCGCACCAGGTTATAGAAAACGTGGAAATAGATCACCAGCTCCGCTTTCGGCAGCGAGAGGTTATCCATCAGGTTCGCCAGCGGGTGCACAAACGGCAGGATAATCAGGCTACCCACCAGCTTAAACAGCAGGCTGCCGAGCGCCACGCGGCGAGCCGCAGCGTTGGCGGCACTGTTGTTGAGCATTGCCAGCAGGCCAGACCCCAGGTTCGCACCAATCACCAGACATAGCGCCACCGGGAAGGAGATCGCCCCGGCAGCGGTGAGCGTGGCCGTCAGCAATACGGCTGCCAGGCTTGAATAGCTGACGATGGCAAACACCGCGCCAATCAGCGCGTCCAGCATGATGTCACCGGTCAGAGAGGCGAAGATGACCTGAACGCCGTTGGCTTCGGTGATGGGGGTGACTGCCTGCACAATCAGCTCCAGCGCCAGCAGGATCAGCCCCAGGCCAATCCCCACGCGCCCAAGCTGCCCGGCACGCGTCTGTTTGCGCCCGAGGAAGAAGATGACGCCAATGAAAATCAGCAGCGGCGACAGCCAGGAGAGATCGAACGTCAGAATACGCGCCATCAGCGCGGTACCTACGTCGGCCCCCAGCACGATCACCAGTGCCGGCGCGAGCGCCACCAGATCCTGTGCCACAAAGGAGGTGACAAGCAGGGTGGTGGCATTACTGCTCTGAACCAGCGCCGTGACGCCTATCCCCGCACAAAAGGCGAGCGGCTTCTTCTCAACGCTGCTGCTGAGAACGGTGCGTAAACGAGCACCAAAGACGCGCATCACGCCGGTACGGACGATATGGGTCCCCCAAACGAGCAGTGCGACTGCGGAGAGCAGATGTAACAGGGTCAGCACGGAAGGTTTTCCTCCTTATCGTTATTCATTTTCCTTAGGTTCAGTATAAGGGTTTAAACGTAAGAAAGAGACAGGGCGCCCCATGAGCGCCCTGTTTGTTGTAAGGAAAAGTGATTTTAGTCGGCGTCGTAGCCGAGATTAGGCGCCAGCCAGCGCTCGACTTCTGACACGCTCATGCCTTTGCGCAGGGCGTAATCTTCGATCTGATCGCGCTGTAGCTGCGCCACGGCAAAGTACTTGCTGTCCGGGTGGCTGAAATACCAGCCGGAAACAGAGGCACCAGGCCACATGGCAAACGACTCGGTGAGTTTCATCCCCGTATGGGCCTCAACATCGAGAAGTTTCCAGATGGTGCCTTTTTCGGTGTGCTCCGGGCAGGCCGGATAGCCCGGCGCCGGGCGAATGCCCTGGTAGTTTTCGCGGATCAGCTCCTCGTTGCTGAGGTTTTCATTGGCCGCGTAGCCCCAGTACACCTTACGTACGCGCTCATGCAGATACTCAGCGAAGGCTTCCGCCAGGCGGTCGGCAATCGCTTTGACCATGATTTTGTTGTAATCATCATGCTGCGCTTCGTATGCTTCCGCCAGCGCATCTTCTTCCAGGCCGCCGGTTACCGCAAAGGCGCCGATATAGTCGGCTTTGCCACTCAGTTTCGGTGCGACGAAATCCGCCAGACAGTAGTTGGCGAAGCCCACTTTCTCCGTTTGCTGACGCAGGTGATGGCTCACGGTCAGCACATGCGTGCGGGTTTCATCGCGGTAGATTTCCACATCGTCACCCACGCGGTTCGCCGGGAACAGCCCCACCACGCCGCGCGGATTGAGGGATTTCTCTGCACTCAGCTTGTCGAGCATGTCATTGGCATCTTTAAACAACCGCTTCGCCTCTTCACCTACCACCTCATCCTCGAGGATACGCGGATATTTGCCCGCCAGCGACCAGGTCATGAAGAACGGCGTCCAGTCGATGTAGTTACGCAGCGTTTCGATGCTGGCGGTGACGTCCTGCACGCCCAGACGGTGCGCAACCGGCGGGGTATAGCTGGACCAGTCAAACGCCAGATCGTTATCGCGCGCCGCCTGAAGTGAAACCGGCGGCGTGCGCGGTTTCTTACGACCGTGCTGGATGCGGACGGTTTCGTACTCTTTGCGGGTGCGCGCCACGAAGTCATCGCGCTGAGTGTCGGAGAGCAGCGCGGACACCACGCCTACGGTGCGCGAGGCGTTCTGCACATAGACCGTCGGGCCGCTGTAGTTCTGTTCGATTTTTACCGCCGTATGCGCTTTCGACGTGGTTGCCCCGCCAATCAATAACGGAATAGTGAAGCCCTGACGCTCCATCTCTTTTGCCACGTTGACCATCTCGTCCAGCGACGGCGTGATCAGCCCGGAAAGGCCAATCAGATCGGCATTCACCTCACGCGCGGTTTTGAGGATTTTATCCGCCGGGACCATTACCCCGAGGTCGATAATTTCGTAGTTATTGCACTGCAGCACCACGCCGACGATATTCTTGCCAATGTCGTGCACGTCGCCCTTCACGGTGGCGATGACCATCTTGCCGTTGCTGGAGCCTTTCTCTTTGCTGGCCTCGATAAACGGCTCCAGATAGGCCACGGCCTGCTTCATCACGCGGGCAGATTTCACCACCTGCGGCAGGAACATTTTTCCCTCGCCGAACAGATCGCCGACCACGTTCATGCCGTCCATCAGCGGGCCTTCGATCACCTCAATCGGGCGGGCTGCCTGCTGGCGCGCTTCTTCGGTGTCCTGCTCAATAAACTCGGTGATGCCTTTCACCAGCGAATATTCCAGACGCTTTTTCACGTCCCAGGAACGCCACTCGGCCTGCTGAACGTTGGCCGATTCATCCGTTTTGCTGCCGCGGTATTTCTCCGCGAGGTCCAGCATGCGCTCGGTGGCGTCGTCGCGACGGTTAAGGATGACATCTTCTACCGCGTCGCGAAGCTCGGCAGGGAGGTCATCGTAAATCGCCAGCTGGCCGGCGTTAACGATCCCCATGTCCATCCCGTTGCGGATGGCGTAGTAGAGGAACACGGCGTGGATCGCTTCACGCACCGGGTCGTTGCCGCGGAACGAGAACGACACGTTCGACACGCCGCCGGAGATTAACGCATGCGGCAATTCACGTTTAATGTCTTCACATGCGCCGATAAAGTCCTGGGCATAGTTGTTATGCTCTTCAATCCCGGTCGCGACGGCGAAAATGTTCGGGTCGAAGATGATGTCTTCCGGCGGGAAACCCACCTCTTCGGTCAAAATCTTGTACGCGCGGCGGCATATCTCAATTTTACGCTCGCGGGTATCCGCCTGGCCCACTTCGTCGAAGGCCATGACCACCACGGCGGCACCGTAGCGGCGGACCATCTTCGCGTGGTGGATAAAGATATCAACGCCCTCTTTCATCGAGATAGAGTTGACGATGCCTTTACCCTGAATGCACTTCAGCCCTTTTTCGATGACTTCCCATTTGGAAGAGTCAATCATGATCGGCACGCGGGCAATGTCCGGCTCGCCGGCAATCAGGTTGAGGAAACGCACCATCGCCGCTTCGGCGTCGAGCATCCCCTCGTCCATGTTGATATCAATAATCTGTGCGCCGCTTTCCACCTGCTGGCGGGCGACGTCCAGTGCTTCGCTGTATTTCTCTTCTTTGATCAGACGTTTGAACTTCGCGGAACCGGTAACGTTAGTCCGCTCACCCACGTTCACAAACAGGCTGTCGTCACCAATGGTCAACGGCTCGAGACCAGAAAGACGACAGGCAACGGGAAGCTCAGGCAGCTTACGCGGCGGCAGCCCGGCCACGGCGTTGCTCATAGCGGCAATGTGTTCCGGCGTGGTGCCGCAGCAGCCGCCAACAATGTTCAGGAAGCCAGATTCAGCCCACTCGCGGATTTGCGCCGCCATGGTGTCGGCATCCAGATCGTATTCACCAAAGGCATTGGGCAGACCGGCGTTCGGGTGCGCGGTGACATAGCATTCTGCGATGCGCGATAACTCCTGCACGTACTGGCGCAGTTCATCTGGCCCCAGGGCACAGTTCAGGCCAAAGGAGAGCGCTTCCGCGTGGCGCAGGGAGTTATAAAACGCTTCGGTGGTCTGGCCGGACAGGGTACGGCCGGAGGCGTCGGTAATGGTGCCGGAAATCATGATCGGCAGGTCAACGCCCAGTGCCTCGAACTCCTCTTTCACCGCGTAAATCGCGGCTTTGGCGTTGAGGGTGTCGAAAACCGTTTCAATCAGGATCAGGTCGGAACCGCCTTCCACCAGCGCTTTGGTCGATTCACGGTAGGCAGCGACCAGCTGGTCAAAGGTGATATTACGAAATGCCGGGTCGTTGACGTCCGGTGAGATTGATGCGGTGCGGTTGGTTGGGCCAAGCACCCCGGCAACGTAGCGCGGTTTGTCCGGCGTGCGGGCAGTCCATTCATCTGCGCAGGCACGAGCCAGTTTAGCCGCCTCAAAGTTGATCTCCGCCGACAGGGATTCCATCTGGTAATCCGCCATAGCGATGGTTGTCGAGTTAAAGGTGTTGGTTTCAACGATATCCGCCCCTGCCTCGAAGTAGGCATTGTGGATATCCTTAATGACGGACGGCTTGCTGAGCACCAGCAGGTCGTTGTTACCTTTCAGATCGCAAGGCCAGTCAGCGAAGCGTTCGCCGCGGAAATCGTCTTCACTCAGACGATAGCCCTGGATCATCGTGCCCATGCCGCCGTCCAGCACCAGAATTCGTTCATTTAACTGCGCACGCAGTTGCTCTACTTTGCTGCTCACACTTGCTCCCGACAACGCTCAACAAGGCCAAAAGGCTGCGTTCCATACTGGCACAATCTCGCAGGGTGGAAAAGTCACACAGCGGTAACATGAGACATGTTCACCATCACTCCTCCGATCAGTCAGGATAACGGTTGCAAAATCACCAAATAAAACGAAAATGATTTCCACGATACAGAAAAAGGAGATCGTCATGGTCGCGACCGTTCCCGCCAAACGCGGCAGAAAACCTGCTGCCACCCCCGCAGCACAACCGAGCGGACAGGTACAATCGCTCACGCGCGGTCTGAAGCTGCTGGAGTGGATAGCCGAGTCGCACAGCAGCGTGGCCCTGACGGAGCTGGCCCAGCAGGCTGGCCTGCCGAACTCCACCACGCACCGCCTGCTGACCACTATGCAGCAGCTGGGCTTTGTCCGCCAGGTCGGCGAGTTGGGACACTGGGCGGTGGGCGCACATGCCTTTATCGTTGGCAGCAGCTTCCTGCAAAGCCGCAATCTGCTGGCGATTGTGCATCCGATTCTGCGCAAGCTGATGGAAGATTCCGGCGAGACGGTAAACCTGGCGGTGCTTGACCAGAGCGATCATCAGGCAATCATTATCGATCAGGTGCAGTGCACGCAGCTGATGCGTATGTCCGCGCCGATTGGCGGTAAGCTGCCGATGCATGCGTCCGGGGCAGGAAAAGCGTTTCTGTCTCAGCTCAGCGAAGATCAGGTGACAGGGCTGCTGCATCGTAAAGGGCTGCACGCCTATACCCATGCCACGCTGGTTTCGCCGGTGCATCTGAAAGAGGATCTGGCGTTAACCCGCAAGCGTGGCTATTCATTTGATGATGAAGAACATGCTTTGGGTCTGCGCTGTATCGCGGCCTGTATCTTTGACGAGCACCGCGAGCCGTTTGCCGCCATCTCTATCTCCGGGCCGATTTCGCGCATGACCGACGACCGCGTTACCGAGTTAGGTGCGCTGGTGATTAAGGCGGCGAAAGAGGTGACGCTGGCGTATGGTGGGATTCGTTAAACCGGATGCAAAACCGCTGCTTGCGGCGGTAAGCGTACACATCTTCCACATGCCCGTTTTTGATCCGCGTTTGCAGCCCACGCCAGTAGCTGGCACGAAAAAGGTCGGCGTGCATCTCTTCAAATAGCGGCCCGATGCGCGGGTCGGCGCACAGCCAGTGGCGAAACTCTTCGGGAAAGACATCGCCCGGCGAAACGCTGTACCACGGTTCACCAGACAGTTCATCTTCCGGGTAACGGGGCGGCGGGATATCGCGGAAATTCACTTCGGTCATGTAGCAAATCTCGTCGTAATCATAAAACACCACTCGCCCGTGGCGCGTGACACCGAAGTTTTTAAACAGCATATCGCCCGGAAAAATATTGGCCGCGGCAAGCTGGCGAATCGCGTTACCGTATTCTTCTATAGCATCGCGCAGCACCTGACCCTCGGACTGCTCCAGCCAGATGTTCAGCGGCACCATGCGGCGCTCGATGTAAAGATGGCTAATCACGATTTTGTCGCCAAGATCGGTGATTTTCCCGGATGCTTCCTTGAGCAAAAGCGCCATCAGCGCCGGGTCGATCTGTTGCTTATCCAGCACAAAGTTTTCGAATTCCTGAGTATCCGCCATACGTCCGACACGGTCATGCTCTTTGACCAGCTGATAGCAGGCGCGGACGTGCGCGGCGGTCATCTCTTTTTGCGGCGCGAAGCGGTCTTTAATGACCTTAAATACGCGGTCGAACCCCGGAAGCGTAAACACCAGCATCACCATGCCGCGAATGCCAGGCGCTTCGATAAACTGTTCATCTGCGGTGGTGACATAACGCAGGTATTCCCGATAGCTTTCCGTTTTAGCGTGCTTCTGACAGCCAATCGCCATATACAGCTCGGCGGTGGTTTTGCCCGGCAGGATCTCCCGCAGCCATTCCACCAGCGCGGCAGGCAACGGTGCGTACACCATGAAATAGGAGCGGGCGAAGCCAAATACAATGCTGGCCTCGGCGCTGGTGGTCAGGCAGGTATCGACAAACAGTTCCCCGTCATCTGTGCGATGGATGGGGAGCAGAAACGGTACGATGGCCGATGGCGTGACCAGTTTTCCTACCAGCCAGGCGGCTTTATTGCGATAGAAAAGCTCGTTGGCAACCTGCAAGTGGCTGCGGCCGAGCAACGCCTCGCCGAAGGTTTCGCGCAGGTGGGTGTGGATATAACCTATATCCCGGGTTTTATTCTCCCAGGGCAAACGCAGCGGCAAATCGGTTAGCACACGGTGCAAAAGCTTCTCCCACCCGCGTTCCGGGAAGAAATCTTTCGCCAGCGGACGTGGGATAGCACGAAATCGTCGTTCAGGCTGAGAGCTGAAGATAAATAACCGCTCAGGAGATAATGAGCGGTGGTCAAATAACCGGCAATAGACGGAGTTGAAAAAGCTCTCCGCAATCTCGAAGCGCGGATAGTCAGGTAATAAATGGGTGTAGTGCTCTTTCACGCGCAGTAAAAAGTCCGCATCCGGGCTTTTACCATCGGTAATACAGCGCAACTGCTCCACCACCAGACCCACGTGGTGGTCATAAAGGTGAATACGCTGCTTCATGGCCTGCTGAACCGCATGCCAGTCTGCATGTTCGAAGCGCTGTTGCGCACCGGATGTCACTTCAAGAAAACGACCATACTGGGCATCGAAGCCCTGCAAAATAGTTTGAGCAATCAGTAATTCCAGGCCACGCGACATATATTCCCCCTCACCCCAACCCTCTCCCCGAGGGGGGAGAGGGGGAAACGATTAGAACTGTGCTTCTTCGGTTGATCCCGTTAAGGCGGTGACGGAGGAGGCACCGCCCTGAATGATAGTGGTCACGTTGTCGAAGTAGCCCGTTCCCACTTCCTGCTGGTGAGAAACGAAGGTATAACCCTCTTTTCCGGCGGCGAATTCTGGCTGCTGAACCTTCTCGACGTAGTGTTTCATGCCTTCACCCTGCGCATAAGCATGTGCAAGGTCGAACATGTTGAACCACATGCTGTGGATACCCGCCAGGGTAATGAACTGGTACTTGTAGCCCATGTCAGAAAGCTGCTGCTGGAAGCTGGCGATGGTTTTATCATCCAGATTCTTCTGCCAGTTGAAGGACGGCGAGCAGTTATAGGCCAGCAGTTTGCCCGGATATTTCGCATGAATGGCATCGGCAAAACGTTTTGCCAGCGCCAGATCCGGCGTGGAGGTTTCACACCAGACCAGGTCGGCGTAAGGGGCATACGCCAGGCCACGGCTGATCGCCTGTTCGATGCCTGCATGGGTACGATAGAACCCTTCACTGGTGCGCTCACCGGTGATGAACTCGCTGTCGTACGGATCGCAGTCAGAGGTGATCAGGTCAGCCGCATCCGCATCGGTACGGGCAATGACCAGCGTCGGCACGCCGAGCACGTCTGCCGCCAGACGCGCGGCAACCAGCTTCTGAATCGCTTCCTGGGTCGGAACCAGCACCTTACCGCCCATGTGTCCGCACTTCTTCACCGATGCCAGCTGATCTTCGAAGTGAACGGCCGCTGCACCGGCCTCAATCATTGATTTCATCAGCTCGAACGCGTTCAGCACGCCGCCGAAACCCGCTTCCGCATCCGCGACGATCGGCAGGAAGTAGTCAACAAAGCGCGGATCGTTGGGTTCGATGCCTGCCGCCCACTGGATCTGATCCGCACGGCGGAAGGTGTTGTTGATTCGATCAACCACCGACGGCACGGAGTTCGCCGGGTAGAGGGACTGATCCGGATACATACTGGATGCCAGGTTGGCATCCGCCGCAACCTGCCAGCCGGAAAGATAGACAGCCTCAATACCGGCCTTCGCCTGCTGCAGTGCCTGACCGCCGGTCAACGCCCCGAGGCTATTGATATAACCCTTTTTGGAACCACCGTGCAGCAGCTTCCACATTTTCGCCGCGCCATTTTGCGCCAGCGTGTATTCCGGATTGACCGAGCCGCGTAATTTCACCACTTCTTCCGCGCTGTACGGACGACGAATGCCTTCCCAGCGCGGTTGTGTCCATTCTTTCTTCAGTTCTTCGATTTGTTGGGTACGGGTTTTCATGTGCAGATGCTCCATATTGTTATGTGGTGAGTTACGCCAGGAAGCGGTAGCCCGGCAGGGTCAGGAAGTCGATTAAGTCATCTGAGGTGGTGATTTGTTCCATCAGGCGTGCAGCATCGTCAAAACGTCCGCTGCTGAATCGGTGTTCGCCCAACTCGTCCTGGATCACCCGCATTTCTTCGGCCAGCATCTGGCGGAACAGGGCTTTGGTCACCGGCTTGCCGTTGCTGAGCGTTTTTTGATGATGGATCCATTGCCAGATAGAGGTGCGGGAGATTTCCGCCGTGGCGGCATCTTCCATCAGGCCGTAGATCGGCACGCAGCCGTTGCCGGAGATCCAGGCTTCGATGTACTGCACCGCAACGCGAATGTTGGCGCGCATGCCCTCTTCCGTACGTTCACCTGCACACGGTGCCAGCAGCTGTTCTTCAGCCGTTGGCGCATCCTCTTCGCGCGTAACAAAGAGCTGATTTTTATTGTCACCGAGTACGCGGTTAAAGACTTCCATTGCCGTGTCTGCGAGGCCCGGATGGGCGATCCACGTTCCGTCATGACCGTTACGCGCTTCAAGCTCTTTATCGGCCTTCACTTTGTTGAGCACCTGATTGTTACGCTCCGCGTCTTTGCTCGGAATAAATGCCGCCATGCCGCCCATCGCAAAGGCACCGCGCTTGTGGCAGGTTTTGATCAGCAGGCGCGAGTAGGCGCTCAGGAACGGCTTATCCATAGTGACGACCTGACGATCGGGCAGTACACGATCGGGATAATTTTTCAGGGTTTTGATATAGCTGAAGATATAGTCCCAACGCCCACAGTTCAGGCCGACGATGTGGTCACGCAGGGCATGCAGAATTTCGTTCATCTGGAAAACCGCAGGCAGCGTTTCAATCAACAGGGTGGCTTTGATGGTGCCACGTGGCAGGTTGAAACGATCTTCTGCATAACTGAACACCTCACTCCACCACGCCGCTTCCTGCCAGGCCTGCGTTTTTGGCAGATAGAAATAGGGGCCGCTGCCTTTTGCCAGCAGGTTTTTGTGGTTGTGGAAGAAATAGAGCGCGAAATCAAACAGGCTGCCGGGAATGGCTTCCCCACGCCAGGTGACGTGTTTTTCAGGCAGATGGAGACCGCGTACGCGACAGATCAGCACCGCCGGATTCGGTTTAAGTTGATAGATTTTCCCGGCTTCGTTGGTATAGCTGATGGTGCCGTTCACGGCGTCGCGCAGGTTGATTTGCCCCTCGATAACCTTACGCCAGTCCGGTGCCAACGAGTCTTCAAAATCAGCCATAAAGACTTTAACGTTCGCGTTCATGGCGTTGATCACCATTTTGCGTTCTACCGGACCGGTGATCTCAACGCGGCGATCCTGTAAATCTTCAGGAATACCACGAATTTTCCACTCACTACGGCGAATGGAAGCGGTTTCCGAAATAAATCCAGGCAACTTGCCATCGTCAATTTCCTGCTGCTGGTGAATGCGTGCTGCCAGCAGCTTATTGCGCTGCGGCGTAAAGCGGGTCACCAGTTCAGTCAGAAATTCGACCGCCTCTGCCGTCAATATTTGCTGTTCTTGCTCACCATGCGGCTGGGTAAAGGCCAGTTCGTCGACCGTCGTTGCCTGTTGAGTCATTACTCTGCTCCTCATCAAAGATCCAAAATCACGCCCCCGATGCGAACGAAAGATCGTTGTGTAGTTTTCGCTCAGCAGAATTAAGACTATCTCTATTTTTTCCAAAATCAAAAACAATTTCCATTTTATTTAATTTATAAAGTTAACTCCTTGATCAGTATGAAATTAAAGTTTTCCCCAATGTTGAGTAGAATTTCGGAAATAAAAAAGGCACCCGAAGGTGCCTGATGCGAACAGCTGAAACGCTTTAGGATCGTTTAATGCAGAAGATTACTCTAGCGTCGGATTCATGTGTCGCAGATCGTATGGCGTGATTTGGTAGACGTAATAGTTGAGCCAGTTTGTAAAAAGCAAATTCCCGTGGCTGCGCCAGGTTGCTCTCGGTTTGTTTTGTGGATCGTTTTTCGGGAAATAGTTGTACGGCACATCCGGATTAAGACCCGCTTCGACATCACGGAAATACTCTGACGCGAGGGTATGCGGATCGTATTCAGGATGCCCGGTTACAAAGGCAATGCGCTTATCTTTGCTGGCAAACAGGTATGCATCCCCATCTTCCGTTTCGGCCAGGATCTCCAGATCGGTGTAATCACGGATCAGCTGCGCCGGGAAATCGGCATAGCGCGAATGCGGCGCCAGAAACGAATCATCAAACCCGCGCGTCAGCAGAGCATGTGGATGAAGAATGTGGTGTTCGTATACGCCGGAGAGCTTTTCAGTGCGGGTTTGTTTAGGGATACCATAAAGAATATTCAGTGCCGCCTGTACCGCCCAACAAACAAACAAGGTGGACGTGACGTGATCTTTTGCCCACTCCAGGACCTGTTTGATCTGCGGCCAGTAGGCAACATCGTTAAATTCAACCAGACCGAGCGGTGCGCCGGTCACAATCAGGCCGTCGAAGTTTTCACCCTGAATGTCATCGAAGTTACAGTAAAAGTTGTTCAGGTGCTCAGAAGGCGTGTTGCGTGACTCGCGCGCATCGATCCGCAGCAGCTGAATATCGACCTGCAGCGGAGAGTTTGAAAGCAGACGCAGGAACTGATTCTCTGTTTCAATCTTTTTCGGCATCAGGTTGAGAATAAGAACCTTCAGCGGGCGAATTTCCTGAACTGTTGCGCGTGAAGCCGTCATCACAAAGACGTTCTCTTCACGTAAGAAATTGACGGCTGGTAGCTCGTCCTGCACCCGAATCGGCATATCGTTGAATCCTCAAAGCATACGTATAAACGTTTAGACATCCAGACAGCTAACAATACCGAGATCCGGCCTGAATGTCGAGTCTGCAAGAGGAAGGTGAGAAAGTTTCAAGGAGAGGAATAAAGCCCAAAGCAAAAAACCCCGCACCTTACGGTACGGGGTTCTTCTTGA
>NZ_JTLF01000410.1:0-18666 GCF_000798855.1 Enterobacter sp. ZOR0014
TAATAATTAATATTAATCTTGACCCGCAATTACTTGAAGGAAATTACCCGCTATACTTCTGCACGGTGTCAATTGAGCCAAAATATTAAATTGAATACCTAACGTGTTTTTAAACTCAGGAGTTTTTGCAGATGGATTTCAAAAATAACTTTATGGCTGGCGCAGTACTTGCGGCCATTTCGATGGGCAGTTTTGCTGCCGAAATGAATGCGGGGACGGTCCACTTTACGGGAGAAATTATTGAACCGAGCTGCACCATTCAGGGTGATAGCGGCACGGACAGTACGGTCCCTCTGGGGACGTACCCTAAATCTCTTTTTAAGGCGGTCGGAACTGAATCTTCCCTGACCCCGTTCTCGATTACGCTCGCAAACTGCCCGGTTAAGAGCGATGGGCTGCCGGCAGTACAGCTCACCTTTAACGGCACGACGACCCTGACCAATACCTCTACGCTGCTGGATGTCAGCAAAATCACCACCACCGGTGAGACCGCCGCCACCGGTATCGGCGTCGCCGTTAGCCCGGCGGGCAAAGACACTCAACTTATCACCATGGATGGGGCAGAAGGACAGGTTTATATTCAACTGGCCACCCGTACTACCGATACCATTAAAGCCGACTTTAACGCCCGCTATAAGTCATTTGCCGCAACGGTGACCGCTGGCCCTGCCGATGCGGATATGACGGTGAATATTTTATATCGTTAATACCTGTTTATCTAATATTCAGCATGCCACTGATTAGATAATGACACGTAATGCGTCATGCTCCGATAATAGTCCGAAAGCGGACTATTATCATTATTTCAACCTGCTCCAATAAGGGTTTCCCGTGCGCACATCCCTGCTGTTTTTATTATGCCTTCCCGTCATAACAAGTTCGTTTTGTCACGCTGCGGGAATACAAATCGGCCGCACCCGCATAATTTACGATGCCGCAAAAAAGGAAGTTGCCCTGCCGCTCACGAACAGTGAAAAAGAATTGCCATGGCTGATCCAGACCTGGACAGACACTGGCGATGGCAAAACGCGTGGGCCCTTTATTGTCACGCCCCCCCTCTTTCGTCTCGATCCTCAAAAAGAGCAAAGCCTGCGAATCACCTGGAACGGCAGCCCGTTACCGAAAGACAAAGAGTCGCTGTTTTATTTGAATGTCCGCACGGTGCCCGCAACCGCCGCAGAGGATGCCGATAAAAACGTGCTACGACTCATCTACAAAACGCGACTGAAGCTGTTCTGGCGTCCCGTGGGGCTCAACGGGACGCCAGGCGAGTCCTGCAAGAATCTGCGCTTCGTTCGCCAGGGACAGCAGCTGACGGTGATAAACGACAGTGCGTTTTACACCGTTTTTGACTCTCTCTCGCTAGGCTCGCAGAAGCTCGAAAGCGCCGATATGGTGGGGCCAGCATCACGCGTTGATATCCCTCTTCCCGACGCTGCACCGGCGAATGACGTCAGTTGGCGGTGCATTACCGATTACGGCAATGCATCCGAAAAATACACGTTCCATCTGACCAGGGGATAAACGACAGAATGATTGCAGGACGTAATTTCTTGCCTGTTGGGGGAACCTTTCGGCTGAATTCGGTTACCCGCTGTCTGGTGAGTACCCTGATGATAATGATTTTTTCCGCAGATGCCCGGGAGTATCTCTTTTCCCCTTCCTCACTCGAAGGGGACATGCTGACGCAGCAGGATATCGACCTCTCGCTTTTTACAAAATCGAATGCCCAGTTGCCCGGCACCTACTCTTCCATCATCACAATCAACGATCGCAGGCTGAAGGATGCCAACATTCGCTACGTCAGCAGATCTGACGGGCGCCTGATCCCCCAATTGAGCCCCGCGATGCTGCGCGCCTGGGGCATTAATATCGACCGTTATCCTCCGTTGCTGAAGCGTCCGGCGGAGGAAACGCTCCCAGAGTCGCTGGATAACTATATTCCACAGGCGTCTGCAGAGCTTGATTTCTCAACAATGACGCTTAGGTTGAGCATCCCCCAGGCCGCGCTGGCTGATAACGGTCGCGATTTTATCGATTCCTCGCGCTGGGACGATGGTGTTCCCGTCCTGTTCAGCGATTATTCGCTGTCGGGCTCGCAAAGCAAAGAAGATCGCGAGGACAGCACAGAAAGCCGCTATCTGAATTTGCGTACCGGGGCGAACCTGGGCGGCTGGCGTCTTCGAAACTACTCAACGTGGAGCAAATCGGACGGCGATTCACAGTGGGATAACATCAACACGTTCCTGCAGCACGACATCGACGCGCTGAGAGCGCAGTTCACCGCGGGCGAGAGCAGCACGCGCGGCGAAGTGTTCGACAGCCTGCAGTATCGGGGCGTCAATCTCGCCACGGACGAAGAAATGTTGCCCTATAGCCAACGCGGCTATGCACCGATCATTCGCGGCGTCGCCAGCTCGAATGCGGTCGTCTCGGTGCGCCAGAACGGATATCTCATCTACCAGCAGAACGTAGCCCCCGGAGCGTTTGAGATCAACGACCTTTACTCCACCACCAACAGCGGCGACCTGGAAGTGACGGTGAAAGAGGCCGACGGCACCGAACATCACTTTACTCAACCCTACTCAAGCATCGCCATTATGCAGCGCCCGGGACACATGAAGTATGAATTGACGGCGGGCCGTTATCGCGCAGACAGCGGGAGTGACCAAAAGGAGCCCGACTTCCTTCAGGGGAGCGTCATCTACGGCGTCAACAATCTGCTGACCTGGTTTGGCGGGCTAACCCTTTCGCAAGACTATAATGCCCTCAATACGGGCGCTGGCATCGCGCTGGGGCCGCTGGGTTCGCTCTCTACAGACGTCACCGCCGCCGATACCACGCTTGACGACGGCAGCAAGCATGTCGGCCAGTCCTGGCGCGTACTCTATTCGGGGAAAATTGACGCCACCGATACCAATTTCACGCTTGGCAGTTATCGCTACTCGAGTCGCGGGTATTACAGCTTTGCTGACGCTAATCAGAAGCAGGACGGACACGATAACGATTTGCTCTTCCGCTATAACAAACGCAACCGCGTTCAGGCCAGTATCAGCCAGAACCTTGCTGGCGTCAGTCTCTATCTTAACGGCTACCAGCAGGACTACTGGGGGACGTCGAAAAAAGAACGCAGCCTGTCGTTAGGTTTTAACACCGTTCTGTCTGGGGTGAGTTATCACCTGGCATATACCTACAGTAAAACGAACGACGAGGAGGCCGACCGGATGGTCTCCTTCGGCTTTAGCGTGCCGCTAACTCGCTGGCTCCCCCGCGCGTGGAGTAGCTATAACATCAGCAACACCAAAAATGGCTACACCCGACACAATATCGGCGTCAACGGAACGCTGCTGGACGACGAACGTTTAAGCTATTCGCTGCAGCAAAGCCATTCTAATCACGATGGGGAGGATACCAGCAGCGTATATGGTACCTATCGTTCTCAATACGCCAACCTGAATGCCGGTTATTACGCCTCTTCCGGCAGCGCGGAGCAGATGAACTACGGGATCAGCGGGGCCATTGTTGCGCACCCGCGCGGCGTTACGCTGGCGCAGCCGTTAGGGAGCCAGTTTGCCATTGTCAATGCCAACGGCGCCTCCGGTGTACGCTTCCAGAACCAGCAGGGTATTCAGACAGACTGGCTGGGTAACGCCGTTATCCCGTCCCTGACGCCGTATCAGGAAAATGCGATTCGTATCGACACCGCAAGCCTGCCCGAAAACGTGGAGAGCAGCGATACGTCAATCCGGGTGATCCCTTCACGTAATGCCGCCGTTGAAAGCCGGTTCGATGCGCACGTTGGTTATCGGATGCTGATCGCATTAACCCGCCCCGGCAATCAACGCGTCCCCTTTGGCGCAATCGTCACCAGCGCGAACGCGGACCTGAGCGGCATCGTGGACGATACCAGCACGGTATACCTGGCCGGCGTCGGCGAGCCCACACAGCTCACGGTGAAATGGGGAAAAGCGCCAGACCAACAGTGCGTCGCCCATATTTTACAGCAGGCAGAGGGATACACGGAGAGCCCTAACGGTATCCGTTCAACCCGCGCGCTTTGTCAGCAGGAAACAGCTTATGCTCACTAAAATGAAAAGACGAACCCTTACGGTTTCTCTGACCAGCACGCTGATGCTGGTATCAACGGGGGCTTTCGGCGCCGTCACGGTACTCAAAAATTGTTTCGGAGCCCCACAGACGTATTCCATTGATTACCATCATGAATTTACGTCGACGGAAAACGTTGCAAACAACGATTATGATATTCCGGGTCACCTGGTCGGCGCAGGTGCCGACCTGGAAGCAAACTGCACGTGCCCGGGAAACATGTTTTCGTCAAGCACCGTCTACGAAAAAACCCTGGCTGGCAGTCCCCTTAACCCCGGCACCAGCGGTACTGGCTATCTTACGGATAAAATTGATGCCCACATTACTGGCTATGCGGATGCGATTAACTCCCCGGACGGCAGCTCGCTCACCCCAATCCCGATCAATGAGTACCCGACCCCGCGGGGAAATATGCTTACCGTGCTCGAATCGAGCCTGTCTAAAACAGAAGAAGAAAGCGACGTATGCAGCAATGACTCCCGGCCTGACGGTGGTGCCGCATCGAAACGCAAGTTTCGCTGGAACGTCGTGGCCGTGCTGCTGCACATAAAAAAACCGATACTGGGTGAAGAGGTGATCCCGGCGACGCTCATCGCCCAAAACTACGCTTGCCTTTATATTGGCACCGGTGGAAGCTGCGACGCAACTCAGGCAGAACACGTCTCTGATATCTGGTTTGGCGGCACCCTTTCTGCACCGCTGAGCTGCACCATCAACGCAGGCAGCACGATTGAAGTCCAGTTTGGCAGCATCGTCAGTAAACAGTTTACCCGCAAAGGGCAGCCGCCTCAGGGCTATGCCCTAAAAAGCGTCGATATTAACTACCACTGTGACGATAACGCCGTTGGTAATAATGACCGGATAAAGCTCACCCTGACGGCCGACCAGGGCATAGTGGATAGCAGTACGCCCTACATTGCTAAGCTGCTTGAAAGGGACGATCTGGGCGTGCGGGTGTACGACGAAAATAGCCAGAACGTGGCGCTGGATGGGACTTATGCATTTCCAGTAAATCTGGACGAGCAGGGAAACGGCAGCGTTAAAATACAGGCGGTTCCCGTCAGCACTACGGATGCCACGCCCGCACCGGGGAGCTTCGAAGGAAACGTCACGGTGAAGATGGATCTGCGCTAGAACAGACCCTCAGGTTACGCAGGCAACCTGAGGGTAACGGCACCAATCAGAAGCCGAGGCTGTCCAGCAGATCGTCAACCTGATCCTGGCTTGCCACCACGCCCGCTTTGCTGGCGTCGAGCTGTGGGCCATTGAGCAGGCTTTCGTTCTCGCGTTTTGGACGGGCTGCCGGTTCCGGGATGTTCTCCAGCAGAACCATCAGCAGCTGGCGTTCAATCTCCTGAATCACATCCATCATGCGCTTGATCACCTGACCCGTCAGGTCCTGGAAATCTTGCGCCATCATGATATCCAGCAGTTGGGCGTTGGTGAAGCTGGTGTGGCCCGGCACATCCCCCAGGAACTGACGGGTATCGGTCACCAGCTCGCGGGCATTCGCCAGCTCGATCGGGTTCTCGAACCACTCGTCCCAGCGTTGGGTCAGCGCTTTCGCGCCCTTTTCCATCGCATCCTGATGGGGCTGCGACGCTTCAACGCTGTTCAGCGCACGTTCTGCCGCCTGGGCGGTCATCTGCACAACGTAGTCCAGACGATCTCGCGCGTCAGGAATCGCTTCCGCCGCTTCCGCAATCGCCTGATCCAGACCCAGCTCACGCAGGCTGTCACGCAGCATGCGCGTCAGGCTGCCAATACGGACGATGATATCGCTCGGCGAGTGTTCTTCAACGGGTTTCATAGCAGGTTGCAACATTTCCATCACCTCACATGCCGAGTTTCTCGAAGATCTTACCGAGCTTCTCTTCCAGGGTTGCCGCGGTGAATGGCTTCACCACATAGCCGCTTGCGCCCGCCTGTGCAGCAGCAATGATGTTCTCTTTTTTCGCTTCTGCGGTGACCATCAGAACCGGCAAGGACGCCATTCCCGCATCGGCACGAATGGTTTTCAGCAGCTCCAGACCGTCCATGTTTGGCATGTTCCAGTCGGAGATAACAAAACCAAACCCACCCGCCTGCAGTTTGTTCAGCGCATCAACGCCGTCTTCTGCTTCTTCAACGTTGTTGAAGCCCAGCTCTTTCAGCAAGTTGCGCACAATGCGACGCATGGTGGAAAAGTCATCCACAACCAAAAACTTAAGCTCTTTATCCGCCATAAAATAATACTCCTGAGTCAAATACGTATTGCCTGTCCGGCACTGATTTTCGCCAGCATCTGCTGGCTTACCTGGCTAAGATCGACCACTTCGCTCACGCCACCCATATTGATGGCCTCGCGCGGCATGCCGAACACCACACAACTTGCTTCATTCTGCGCAATCGTCCAGGCGCCAGCCTGGTGCATTGCAAGCATTCCGGCGGCACCATCGTTGCCCATCCCCGTCAGGATCACCCCAACGGCGTTGCGCCCCGCATGTTTCGCCACCGAATGAAACAGCACATCCACCGACGGACGGTGCCGGTTGACCGGCGGTCCGTCATGAATTTTGATTTGATAGTTTGCACCGCTGCGCGCCAGCTCCATATGCTTATCACCCGGGGCGATATAGGCATGTCCCGGGAGCACTCGCTCGCCGTCTTCCGCCTCTTTCACGCTGATCTGACACAGCTTATTCAGGCGTTCGGCGAACGAGCGGGTAAAGCCTGGCGGCATATGCTGGGTAATCAGAATACCCGGACTTGAAAGCGGCAATGGCTGGAGTACATGACGAATTGCCTCTGTTCCTCCGGTTGACGCCCCAATCACCAGCAGTTTTTCCGAGCTGAGTAACGGGCCGGCCTTCAGGGTTGCCGGGGCGGCCATTGGCTTATGAGCCGCCAGTTTTGCCCGCGATGCGGTACGAATTTTCTCCGCGATCATCTCGCTATACGCCAGCATCCCCTCGCGAATACCGAGCTGCGGTTTGGTGACAAAATCTACCGCCCCCAGCTCCAGCGCGCGCAGGGTGATTTCCGATCCTTTCCCGGTCAGGGAGGAGACCATCACCACCGGCATCGGCCGCAGCCGCATCAATTTCTCCAGGAAATCGATGCCATCCATGCGCGGCATCTCGACATCCAGCGTGAGCACGTCGGGGTTATATTTTTTAATTAAATCCCGCGCGACCAGCGGATCGGGCGCCGTTGCTACCATCTCCATGTCGCTGTGGCTATTGATGATTTCAGTCATGATCTGACGCATCAGCGCTGAATCGTCGACAGACAATACCCTGATTTTACTCATGCTTTTTCCTTACTCAGCGCATATACCGTTTGCCCACGCAGGCTAAACTCTCGCGCGAGGTTGCTGAAGTTTTCCGAGTGCCCGGCAAACAGTAAACCGTCAGGCTTGAGCAACGGAACAAACCGACGCAGAATGTCCTGCTGCGTCGTTTTATCAAAATAAATCATGACGTTACGGCAAAAAATGGCGTCGAATGGCCCCGGCACGTTGTACTGCTTGTCCAGCAGGTTAACGGGCGCGAATTCGACGCAATTCGCCAGCTCCTGGCGTACGCGTACCAGGCCTTCATGCGGGCCTGTCCCACGCATGAAATATCGCTGCAACTGCTGCGGCGACAGCGTTTTCAGTTCGTCCTGGCGATACACTCCGTTGCGCGCCTTCTCCAGCACCTCGGTGTCGATATCGCTGGCGTAAACCTTCCAACGCCCGGGCGCCATCCCAAGCGTGTCGGCAAGTGTGATTGCCAGCGAGTAGGGCTCTTCACCGGTCGAGGCGGCCGCACTCCAGACGCGATACTCCCCGGTACGACGCCGCGCGTGCTCGGCCAGTACCGGGAAGTGGTGGGCTTCGCGGAAAAAGGCCGTCAGGTTAGTGGTTAACGAGTTGATAAAAGCCTGCCACTCTGCGCTGTTCTGGTTGGCTTCGAGCATGCTCAGATAGCGACCAAAATCATCCAGCCCCAGCGTACGCAAGCGCCGCACCAGACGGTTGTAGACCATGTCCCGCTTATGATCCGCAAGCACGATCCCTGCACGCTGGTAGATTAACTGACATATCCGACGAAAATGCGCGTCGGACAGCGCGAGGCGCTGTGTCATCTGCAACAATAATGACGTTTGCCCAGGGGGCATTGGTGATGTCATAGCGCCTTCTTAATTACATTCAGGATACAACTGGCACGGCCTGCGACCGCCCGACTTCTGTTACTGCTTCAACGTGCTCTTTCACATTAAATACCGCGACCAGCCCGGTGAGACGATCCGCCTGGCTGGCCAGCTGATCGGTTGCCGCTGCCGCTTCCTCAACTAACGAGGCATTCTGTTGCGTCACCTGATCCATCTGGCTGACGGCCTGAGCAACCTGCTCAATGCCGCGACGCTGTTCGTCCGACGCAGACGCAATCTCGCCCATGATGTCGTTAACCCGCGTGACGGAGGTGACGATCTCATGCATGGTATGCGCCGCCGTATCCACCAGGGCTGAGCCTTGCTGGACGCGTGATACCGACTCTTCAATCAGGACCTTAATCTCTTTCGCCGCGTTGGCACTGCGGCTGGCCAGGTTACGCACTTCCCCCGCCACGACCGCAAACCCACGCCCCTGTTCACCGGCGCGCGCCGCTTCAACCGCGGCATTCAGCGCCAGAATGTTGGTCTGGAACGCGATACCGTCGATCACGCTGATGATGTCACCAATCTTTTGCGAGCTGGTGGCAATCTCCTGCATGGTGCTGGCAACGTGAGAGGCCTGATCGCCCCCTTTTTTCGCCGTCATTGCCGCCTGTTTTGACAGGTCAGACGCCTGACGCGCGTTATCGGCGTTCTGGCTGACCGTCGCGGTCAGCTGCTCCATGCTGGCCGCCGTCTGCGCCAGCGAGGCCGCCTGCTGCTCGGTGCGGGAAGAGAGATCGTTATTGCCTGCCGCAATCTCTGAGATCCCGGTGTGCATGGCATAACTGCCCTGACGCACATCGGAGACGGTTTCCCGCAGGGCACCCTGCATCGCCTTCAGGCTGGCAAAGATCGCCGAAATTTCGTTCTTACCGAACACCGCCACCGGACGCGCCAGATCGCCCTTCGCAATACTGTCGAAGTGGCTGCTGATAATCGCCAGCGGCTGCACAATCATTTTGCGTGACCAGAGCAGCGCCCCACCGGTCAGTAGCCCCGCCAGAATCACGACGACGCCAAAGATCACACCCGACATGTGATAGCTGATACGGCTGTCTTCCTCTGCACGTTGAACAGACTGGTTAATATCCTGCTGCCACGCGTTAAAGCTGCCGTCGAACGCATCCTGTGAGGCCTGCACCGGCGCGGTCATAAAGTCCGAGAGCTGGTTGTTCTCAAGCCAGGTCGCCTGGTGATCCAGATCGCTGTACCACTGTTCAAAGTTCTTCTTCATGGCGGCTTTCAGCGCGTGCTCTTTCTCGCTGCCCGCCGCCTGCGCCGTGAAAGCGTTAAACTGTGCGCCAGCCTGTTTCAGGCTGCTTCGCGCGGTGGCCATCAGCGCTTTAATGTCATCCGGCGGATAGCTCAGCGCGGTTAAGGTGCCCGCCTTGTTCAGCGCAGTGCTTGCCTGCAACAGCACGGCTCGCGTTTGTGCCAGTGCGGAGCGCTGCTGATTACTCGCCTCAACATCCTGCAAATTCTGATAGCCATCGCGAAACGCCCAAAAAGACAACCCGTTACTGCCAACCTGCAACACACCGCAAAGGATCAGAATCAAAAACAGTGTGGTCGAGATACGAATACGATTTAACATCCACGCTCCCATCAAGCGGCAAGCAGCCGCGGTTTAATTGTCAGTCAAAATGTTTCCCAGTTTTCATCTTGTCCGGCCGGTGCAGCACGCAGGCGAGTTGCCGTCGATTCGGCGGCAGGCGCTTTATACGTGGCTTGCGCAGTGACCGTATTTCCAGCGAGTGAAGCGAGACGAAACGCCGAGACGGCCATCTTCAGACGGCTCGCCTGGTCTTCAAGGGCAGCGGCCGCGGCCGCGGACTCCTGCACCAGCGCGGCGTTTTGTTGTGTCACGCGATCCATTTCCGATACCGCCAGGGCAACCTGGTCGATACCACGACTCTGCTCATCAGATGCAGAGGCGATTTCACCCATGATGTCCGTTACGCGGGTAACAGCATTCACGATGTCATTCATGGTCTCCCCGGCGCTTTCCACCAGTACCGAGCCGGTATCCACGCGGGAGACGGAGTCTTCAATCAGGGCCTTAATCTCTTTCGCCGCGTTGGCGCTGCGGCTGGCCAGGTTGCGCACTTCCCCGGCAACCACCGCAAACCCGCGACCCTGCTCACCCGCCCTCGCCGCTTCCACGGCGGCGTTCAGCGCCAGAATATTGGTCTGGAAGGCGATGCCGTCGATGACGCTGATGATGTCGGCGATTTTCTTCGAGCTGTCGGCAATTTCGTGCATGGTTTTCACCACGCCATCCACCACGCGGCCGCCGCGCTGCGCCGTCTCGGAGGCGCTTTCTGCCAGCTGAGAGGCCTGACGGGCGTTATCGGCGTTCTGCTTCACGGTTGCGGTGAGCTGCTCCATGCTGGCAGCGGTCTCTTCCAGCGCGGACGCCTGCTGCTCGGTACGGGATGAGAGATCGTTATTCCCCATCGCAATTTCGCTGGTGCCGGTATAGATGGCATCCGTGCCGCTACGCACGTTGGCGACGGTATCGATGAGCGAACGCTGCATATGGTCAACGCTGTTAGCCAGTTCGGTAATCTCATTGCGCCCGGAAACGGCCAGCGTTTTGGTTAGATCGCCACTGGCAATTTCACGAATGTGGGCAATGACGCGACCGAGAGGATTCAGCAGGATGTGGCGAATGCCGTACCACACCGCGACCAGGACAATAACCAGCGCCAGCGCCATCGCCGCCATCTGCCATTTCGCAAAGCGGTAGTCATTCTGGCTTTCCGTAAAGGCCGAGTGATACAGATCGCCACTGGCCTTCGCATATTCCCCGAGCGCGGCGCCGAGTGCGTTTTGCATCCCCTGCGTGGGCTGTGCGAAATACGCGTCCATGTTGCCGCTCTCCAGGAACTGGATCAGCTCCGTCAGGCCAGCAAAGTAGGCAGTGTATTTTTCATCAATGTTCTGGCTAACCTGCGCCATAGCAGGCTGCGGCGCGATCTGTTTGAAGGCGGCGTAGTGTTTTGCGGCGTCAGCCAGCGTGGCGCGGGCATTTTTCAACAGATCGGTCTTCGCGCTGCTCTGCTGATTGTTAGGGTCCATCATCATGCGCGCGGACGAGCGGCTCAGGTTGATACGCGTTTGCAGCATCAGATCCCACGTCGAGGTGAGTTCACTCTGCTGCAGGCGAAGATCGTTCGAGGCGGCGAAACTGTCCTGGTTCTGTTTTAATGACGAGAAAAAAAGCCCGCCGGAGATAAGCTGAAGTAGTGCGAAAATGACCAGCACCATCATAAGCATTGTGACAACGCGGATACGGTTCAACATACAACACCTTCTCATAGATTTATTAACGGTGTTATCGGCACAGGCCACAGGAACTTTACATTTGCGAAAGGGAAAAGCGTGGACTAAAACGCGACGTCAACAATCAGCGTATCGGTGTAGGTGCCAGCGGGAGGCGTAGTCTGACTGGTCAGGACCTTCGCGGTGTAGTTGTAGGTGCGCAGTAAACCGTCGGTGCTGACCTGGGACGCGGTTGCGCTGGTCCAGCGTTCGGCACCGCTGCCGCCCCAGCGGTTGGTGGTGGCTTCTTTATAAATGTCATAACTGAGGAAGTTGCTGCCGCTCACCATACGCCGTACGTTGTTCAGGGCGTTGGCACCATTATTAATGCCAATGGTGTAGGTGCTGCCTTTAGTACAGGTCACGGCAATGGCCTGCGAGACGGTGGGGAAACTTTGCACCAGCGGCGCGCTGTTAAAGTTCACGTCCGGCGTGGTCATGGCGCTGCAGTCATTGGTGACGGTCATGTTCAGCAGAATACTGGTTGTTGCGGTTCCCGACTGGGGAGACGTACAAAGGCTTCCAAGACCGACGGCACAGACGTTGTAATTGATGCTGAAGGTCAACAGCACCTGGTAAGGCCCGGCCGTCACGTTTTGCCCGGCGACGGTGCGAAAATAGAGCGGTATGTTGTACCGCTTTGAGCCAAGCAACCCCAGCAGGGTGTTACCGCTCCAGGTATACGATTTACTTATCTGCACTTCGCTACTGCTCGCACAACCCGATAATCCACACAGCCGGGTGGGGATCACATCCGTAATACTCGTGTCGTCGGTGCGTTTCAGGTTGGCGCGGCTGTTGCCCGAAACCGACGCCGCGGTGTAATTCAACGTCACCGAATCGTTGGTCAGAACATTCAGTACCGCATCGCATGCCACCACCAGCGTACCGGTGGTCTCCACCTCCCCGGTGCCGCTAAGCGCAAACGACGTGACGCTACCAAACGAGGCATTGACCGTACTGATGGTACACGCCGCCCAGCCCCCGCAGGAGAACAGCAGCAGCATCAACAGCAGCCAGCGTTTCACGGGCCCTCCCGACACACCAGCGGACCGTAGGTTTGCAGCTTATGCTGCGGATTAGGCCCCACGTTCAGGGTCGCCGTGCAGCGCTTCCCGGCAGGCGTGATCACCTCAAGCGGATTGACGTCGCTGAGATTCTCCAGCCAGGCGATCCCGTCATAGCCCACCACCGCATTACTGCGCGAGGCTCGCCGCACCTGGCTTCCAACCGGAATCGCTTGCCCTCGCGCATCATGCAGAATGACGCTTGCCACTCTCTCCTGCTCCATCGGGAAATCCACCAGATAACCGCTGTGACGACGGATGGCAATCCGCCGCTCTGTCTCTTTCAGCCGGGTATCCGCAGGCAGATTCAGCGTATCAATCCGGTAGCTTGCCGGGTAATACGCCGACACCCCGCTGACCAGCAGGTAACCGTTGTTATTCGTTTTACCCACGGGCTGGTTCTCATAGCTGACGGGCACGTCCGGATGACCGTCGGTGCTGATCACCACAAACGCATCGTTGATTTTGTTCGCCGCAAACAGCTCTCCGTCCATCAGGACAATCGCGCCCATTGCCTCGCCCCACCAGGTCATGGTGTCTCTTTCGCCGTAGCCACCGCCCTGCAGTTCGATGTTGTTATTGCGCCAGCCCAGCGTACCCTGCTGATAATCACTGGATTTTGACTGGTTTGCCCAGGCCATGTTCCAGCTAAAACCACCGTCAGAAGGCATGGAGTGGTTATAGTTAATCCGCTGCGTGCTGCCCGCATCCGGGGTGTTCTCAACGGTGACGGCAGCGCTGTCGCGTGCGCCCAGCGGCACCTGCAGCGAGAGCGCAACCGTCCAGTCCCCCCGCTGCTGGTCCCGGCTGCCGGCCAGGTAAATACTGCTCGCGCCCCACAGATTTCGGCTCCATGAGAGATTCAGCAGCTCCGTTTTTTGGCCGTCAAAGCTCTCTACGCCGATCCAGGCCGCGCCAATATTGCCGTACTGCCCCATGTTAAACGTCAGGGAATACTGGTCCGTATTGCGGCTAAAGCTGGCGATGGGTTTGTCGTTTTCGTCATACACCGTCGGCTGGTCATAAAGGGCAAGATTGCCAAAACCGCGATCGCGACGCGTGTGCTGGGTGGCCACGCTGAACTCGCTGGTATTGTACTGGTAACCCCAGTTGATTTGCCCGCCGTTGTCTCCGCGCATGCGGCTTTGTGAGTAAGAGGTGTTCACTACGCCAAACTGGCCGAGTTTGATCACCGTCCCCGCCCCGCCCAGGGCCAGCTCCTGCGCCCCTTCCGCATGGCCCTCCAGCGTCAGCCAGTCGGTCACCCCGTAGCGATACGAGCCGCTACCGGCAGCAGGACCGTAGTCAAAGTTCCTGATGCCATAGTTACGGCGCAGGCTGCCGAGCGTCACGGCGCCGTCACTCAGCCCTTGTTTGAGCAAATCGCTGGTGACATAAAACGGTAGCGTGGTACTCACCTGACGGCCCAGCGCATCGGTGGTGACCAGCACCGCATCCCCGGCACCGTTGATATAGGGCAGATTGGTCAGGGTGAAGGGGCCAGGCTGAAGCTGGGTTGAGCCAGAGCGATAGCCGTTGATAAACAGATCCACCGAGGTAGGCACCGCGGCTTCTCCCGAAAACTCCGGCAGCGGCCATGTCACCAGGTCCGGGCGCAGGGAGAAATCACGTCCGTAGCTAATACCGCCCATCCGCACGCTGGAGGTCCAGCTCAGGGCATCGCTGATCACGTCCCCCGCGCTCAAGGTGGTCGCGTCATCCTCACGGGTTATCAGCAGCGTCGTGTCATAGCGAACATACCCTTCCTGTTGACCGTCGTTTCCGGTGAAATTTTTCCGGGCGTAGCCGGTGGAGGAGAACGAGCCGTTCTCGTTGAAGTAGCGGAATTCATGCCAGAGCGACGCCTGACCGCCGATATGTTCCGTGTGGTTGGTATACAGATCGTAATTCAGCAGCGCCCCGCGCCCATAGTGCGGTTTGGTCTGCGCCGTTTGGGCACTGAAAGGCGTCACCCGGGCACTGATCCAGTCGCGGGGAACGGTCAGCAACAGGCGCTGTGCGGCACTGTCATACGCCACACGAACCTGACTTAGTGAGGCGAGATTCACCTCGCCGGCGGGCACATGCTCCGGGGGGAGCCCCGCGCGCAGCAAATCGGCGCTGGAGATAAAGAAAGCGCCGTTACGTTGCGTCACGGGTACCACCAGACCGGTGTCGTAGTGGTTGAGCACGAGGGCAAGCTGGAAAACCGCCTCATCATTTACCGCCTGCGCCTGAGGAGGCGGCGGTAAACTGTCGTCACCGGGATCGGCCCAGGTTGTGGTGCTGACGCAAAGCAGTAGCATCATTGCCGGCTTCAGTTGACGGGCGTCGACTGCCATTGTTCATCCCTGGCATTAATCTGCGCGCTCATCCGGTCCGGCTGACGAACGCCAGCGGGTATTGGCCAGCTGCGGGTGCTGCCCGGGAGGACGTAACCCAGTAATCCCTCCGCTACGGTGCGTTTCTGTCCGCCCTGCTCCAGTGACACCTGGCTTAATCTGACATGCACATCCCCCTGATTACGTACCTGTAATGCAGGCTGTCCTCCCTCGTGGGTCACGCGCCAGCTCAGGTTTCGGGTCTCGGCCAGGGCATGATGCGCCCCCTCTTTAAGGGTCGGGATACCCTGTCCGTAGACAAACAGCGGAATGGAATAGCGCATCTGTAATTTAAGGCCGATGGAGGGTTCGGCTTTCGCGTCGGGCTGGGGAATTTCATCAACAATAATGCGGTAAGCTTGTTCGACCCCGACAGGGACTGCGCTCTGTTTGATAAGGCGAATCAGCTGTTTATTGCCTTTCTGAATGGTGACAATGGGCGGGCTGGCGACCACGTCCTGCTGCGCGCTGTAGCGTTCGTATCCCCCCTCCTGCTTCCAGCGCACAATACGCACCTGCATCGTCGTTGCGCTGTTTCCCTGGTTCTGGATCCACAGCTCCGTGGCGTTGGCATCTGCGGCAAGCCAGGGATCGATGGGCCAGAGCAGAATGGTGGCCGCCGCCTGCGCCTCGCCTGTGGCCGCGACGCCTGATAAAACACCCGCCAGACACAACTGCCGGAACAATGGCTTCATCGACTCTCTCCCTTTATTACCATGACAAGGTCACGGTGAGCTGATCGGTATAGGTTCCTGCCGGGCTAAAGCCGGTCAGTAGCGCCACGCCAAACAGCGGCAGCGCGATGTTATTGCTGTTGGTATAGGTCACCGGTATTGCCTGGTTAACGCCAATTTCGCTGTTGGCGGCCAGCGAGCTGCTGCTGTAGAGCCGGTACGGCACCAGTTCTGTTCCTCCGGACCGCTTCATCCGACGGACGGATGAATAATTTTGACCGCCATTAATGCTCATGCTCAGCGCCACGCCCGGCGTACAGGCGATAGACAACGCCCCGTTTGGCACAAAGCTGGTACTGACTGGCGCGCTTTCCACCCCGTTATGGGTGCCAAAATCCAGCGTACCGAGAAGCCCCCCGCTACCGGTGGCCACCGCGCACCCCGGTACAATGGTCGCGCTGACCTTAAAGGACTGCGATGTCACCGCCCCCGCAGCAGGTATCAGCAACAGCCCGACGATCAGCGCGAAAAAAGGCTGCACGCTTCCCTCTGCGCGTTTGCGCAGACCTGTAAAAGGGGCCTTCATGGCAGTGCAGATCTAATAGGTCACGCTGACGTTAATCGTGTCGGTATAGGTGCCGGGTACCACCGTTACGCTGTTCCCGCCTCCGGTAATGCGGCCGTACAGGGTATAACTGTCGACCCCACCTGCCGTAGACGCGATCGGCAACGCGGTGTTATTGGCAATCACAGAGTTGAACCCGCTGTCGCTGTACAGGCTATAAGCCACGCCCTGTGCCGCGTTGGCCGTATTGACCAGGTAGCGCTCAGGCGTCCCTGGCGACCCCACCACGGAGCCAGGGGCGGTGGAATGGGTATTGCCGGTTATCGCGACCGTATAGCTGGCGGTCGTACACTGGACGGTAAAGGTGTTTCCGCCGCTGGCGCCGCTCAACTGCGTCGTAAGGGTGGAAAACGTTGCGGGATGGGTACCAAAATCGAGCGTCCCGAAGTTAATACCACTTTGCGTGGGCGATCCGTTTATCAGGCAGCCGTTTGTCAGCGTCAGCGTCGCCCCGATGGTGCCGCTGCTGGTAACGGCCAGTGCCTGATGGACTACGGTCGTAGTCAGTAATGTGCCTGCACAGATCAAAAGGAGTTTTCTTTTCATTTACCACCCTCCAGAAGACGTCTCCGTTCCCTTGCAACATTTTATTTTTAACGTTCAAGATGTTAGCCCCGCTTAACGTTCCTCTGAGGGGGTTATTGAGAATTTAGTTTACGGATATCGCTTCGACCACCCGACGCAGGGTAGTCACAACCTATGTCTTATTGACAGCATTTATTTTTTAAAAACAGAAAGTTAAACCGAAATAAAAGAATATTCGGGCGCGAAGCCTGAGGATATATCCGCAAAAGTGTGATAAGCGTCACAATATATCGTCTGCACATTAACAACAAAATTAATAAAACTTAAAAACTTGTTGTATCCCCCTACGCTTTGCGTCAATTTATGTGCCGAATAATTTCCCGCGCAGTAATAAAAAATCTATATGTATCGGCGCGGGCGACATCTAAAGCGCATAGAGGGTCTTTTTTCGTGGCAAGTGCAAACAAACTCACACTCTTCATCGTGATATTCATGCTGGCGGGTATTCTTTCAGGGGCAGCAATTCATGAATACGCATCTGCGGATGCCATTAAAGCCTGGTCGGATAATATTACCCTGCTGACCGACATCTTCCTTCGTCTGATCAAAATGGTTATTGCACCCTTGGTCTTCAGTACGCTGACCGTCGGCATTATGAAACTGGGCGAAACCTCCACCATTGGCCGCGTTGGCGGTAAAGCGATGGTGTGGTTTATCAGCTCATCGGTGCTCTCCATTCTGGTCGGACTGTTTATCGTCACGCTGGAGCATCCGGGAAGTGGTCTGAACCTGACGATCCCAACCGAGGCGGTAGATACCGGTCTGGCCGTTGGAGGCATGACGCTGAAAGCGTTTCTGTCTCACACTATTCCAACCAGTATCGCAGGCGCGATGTCGAACAATGAGATCCTGCAGATTGTAGTGTTCTCAATGTTCTTCGGTATCGGCGGTGCGTCGCTGGGGCAGAAATTCAACGCGCCGCTGGTTGCCGCGCTGGATGTGGTTTCCCATATCATGCTGAAGGTAACCGGTTACGTGATGTACGTTGCGCCGCTGGCCATCTTTGCGGCGATCTCCTCCGTCATTGCCACTCAGGGCTTAGGCATTCTGTTGAACTATGCCTCCTTTATTGGCGGTTACTATGTTGCCATCCTTCTCACCTGCCTGGTATTGCTCGCCGTGGGCTATATGGTTTTGAAAAAAGAGGTGTTTCGCCTGGTCAGCATGTTGAAAGACCCGGTACTGGTGGCGTTCACCACCAGCAGTTCTGAAGCCGCCTACCCTAAAACGCTGGAGCAACTGGAGCGTTTTGGCTGCTCACGCAATATCGCCTCTTTTGTTCTGCCAATTGGCTACTCCTTCAACCTGGTGGGGTCGATGGTGTACTGCTCGTTCGCGTCGATGTTTATCGCCCAGGCGTATAACATTCACCTGAGTTTCTCAGAGGTAACGGTACTGATGTTAACCCTGATGCTGGCGTCAAAGGGGATTGCGGGCGTACCGCGTTCGTCCCTGGTGGTGCTGGCTGCGACCATTCCAAGTTTTAATATCCCGGTAGCGGGCATTCTGCTGCTGATGGGGATTGACCACTTCCTGGATATGGGGCGTTCAGCCATTAACGTGCTGGGGAACGGGATTGCGACCGCGATGCTGTCGCAGAATGAAGGGGCGCGGGAAGCGGAAGCTGAGCTGGTAAAGCAGGAAGCGTAAGGATATGAAAGGGGTGAGGCCTGATGCCCTCACCCCGACCCTCTCCCACAGGGAGAGGGAGCAAACATAAA
>NZ_JTLF01000374.1:0-23165 GCF_000798855.1 Enterobacter sp. ZOR0014
GGCCTACACGTCCCGTAGGCCCGGTAAGCGCAGCGCCACCGGGCAATTATAGCTGCTCGCCGTTGCTCGCAATCACCTGCTTATACCAGTCGAAGGACTTTTTCTTGCTGCGGTTCAGCGTGCCGTTCCCTTCGTTGTCTTTATCTACAAAGATAAAGCCGTAGCGTTTTTTCATTTCACCGGTGCCGGCAGACACAAGGTCGATACAGCCCCACGGGGTGTAGCCCATCAGGTCTACACCATCTTCCACCACCGCTTTTTTCATCTCGCGGATGTGCGCAGAAAGGTAATCAATGCGGTACCGATCGTTTACCGTGCCGTCACTCTCCTGCACGTCAATCGCGCCAAAGCCGTTTTCAACAATGAACAGCGGCAGCTGGTAGTGATCCCAGAACCAGTTCAGGGAGTAGCGCAGCCCAACCGGGTCAATCTGCCAGCCCCAGTCGGATTTCTGCACATACGGGTTAGAGACCAGGCTCTTGCTCTCGTCGTAATCAAGCTGCGGGTTGTCCGCCGTCGCCTTGGTGGCAAAGGACATGTAATAGCTGAAGCCGATATAATCAACGCAACCCTGGCGCAGCGCTGCTTTATCCTCGTCGGTAATATCCAGCGCGAACCCGCGACGTTCAAAGTAGTTGAGCAGATGCTGCGGGTACTTACCGCGGACGTGCACGTCGGTAAACCAGTAGCGACGGTGCATCGCATTCATCGCCATCATCATATCGTCCGGCGCGCAGGTCAGCGGATAGATAGGACACATAGCAATCATGCAGCCGATCTGCAGCGACGGATTAATTTCGCGTCCCGCCTTCACCGCCAGGGCGCTGGCCACCAGCTCGTAGTGCGCGGCCTGGAACATGACCGGCTCACGGTCTTCACCCGGCGCATACTTCAACCCGGAGTTGGTGAAAGGCGCAAAATCTTCGTGGAAGTTAGCCTGGTTGTTGATCTCATTGAAGGTCATCCAGTATTTCACTTTATGCTGATAGCGCTGGAAGACCACTTTTGCAAAACGAACGAAAAAGTCGATCAGCTTACGGTTGCGCCAGCCGCCGTATTCCGTCACCAGGTGGAAAGGCATCTCGAAGTGAGAAAGCGTAATAACCGGTTCGATGCCGTACTTCAGGCATTCGTCGAACAGATCGTCATAGAATTTCAGGCCAGCCTCATTAGGCTCCCGCTCGTCGCCTTTCGGGAAGATACGCGTCCAGGCGATGGAGGTACGGAAACATTTGAACCCCATCTCGGCAAAGAGTCTGATGTCTTCTTTATAACGATGGTAGAAATCAATGGCTTCATGGTTAGGGTAATTCTTCCCTTCCAGCACGCCGTTGGTGATTTCACGCGGTACGCCATGCGCACCCGCCGTCATGACGTCAGCAACGCTTACGCCCTTGCCGCCCTCTTTCCAGCCGCCTTCCAGCTGATGCGCTGCAACGGCACCACCCCACAGAAAATCTGCTTTAAATCCTGACATTCGCTTTCCCTCATTCTGCGTTATTTTCTGCAAAAACAATTACAGAAACCGGTTTCAGTTCGATGATGTGCAAAGGGGTTATCCGTTGCAAGCAGATCGCCGAAACCGGTTTCATTTTCGTGAACAGAGTCAAGTTTGTTGCCCCGCAAAGGCCAGAGAGAAAAAAAGATCCCTGCACCGAGAATAGGCTCGCAAACGTTTGCCTGGGCTGTTAGAATTGCGCCGATTTTTCTTACTAGCTATGCAATCGCGTGGGGACTTGAGCCGTGACCAACAAAACTTCTCTCAGCTACAAAGATGCCGGTGTTGATATTGACGCAGGTAATGCGCTGGTTGACCGAATCAAAGGTGTGGTGAAAAAAACCCGCCGCCCGGAAGTGATGGGTGGTCTGGGTGGATTCGGCGCACTGTGCGCGCTGCCGCAAAAATATCGTGAACCTGTTCTGGTCTCGGGAACTGACGGCGTAGGCACCAAACTGCGCCTGGCGATGGATTTAAAACGTCACGACACGATCGGTATCGATCTGGTTGCGATGTGCGTGAATGACCTGGTGGTTCAGGGTGCAGAACCCCTGTTCTTCCTCGATTACTACGCGACCGGCAAACTGGATGTGGATACCGCAGCCAGCGTCATTAACGGTATCGCCGAAGGCTGTCTGCAGTCCGGCTGCGCGCTGGTGGGCGGTGAAACCGCGGAAATGCCTGGCATGTATCACGGCGAAGATTATGACGTCGCAGGCTTCTGCGTCGGTGTAGTAGAAAAATCAGAAATTATCGACGGCAGCAAAGTGGCTGATGGTGATGTGCTGATTGCGCTGGCTTCCAGCGGCCCACACTCCAACGGCTACTCTCTGGTGCGTAAAATTCTCGAAGTCAGCGGTTGCGACCCACAAACCACTGAGCTTGAAGGTAAACCGCTGGCTGACCATCTGCTGGCCCCGACCCGCATCTACGTGAAAAACGTGCTGGAGCTTATCGAGAACGTTGACGTTCACGCCATTGCCCACCTGACCGGCGGCGGCTTCTGGGAAAACATTCCGCGCGTCCTGCCGGATAACACCCAGGCGGTGATCGACGAATCCTCATGGCAGTGGCCGGCAGTCTTTAACTGGCTGCAGACCGCAGGCAACGTGAGTTCTCACGAAATGTACCGCACCTTTAACTGCGGCGTGGGCATGGTTATCGCCCTGCCAGCAAGCGAAGCCGATAAAGCGGTTAAGCTGTTGACCGAGAAAGGTGAAAACGCGTGGAAAATCGGTACGATTAAAGCCTCCGATTCCGCAGAGCGTGTGGTCATTGAATGAAAAACATCGTGGTGCTCATTTCCGGCAACGGAAGTAATTTGCAGGCCATCATAGACGCCTGTAAACAGAAGAAAATTAACGGCACCATTCGGGCAGTATTCAGCAACAAGGCCGACGCGTTCGGCCTTGAGCGCGCGCGGCAAGAGAACATTCCCGCACACGCGCTGGAAGCCAGCCAGTTCACCGGGCGTGAAGCCTTCGACCGCGAACTGGTTCACGAGATTGATGCCTATGCACCGGACGTGGTCGTACTGGCGGGCTATATGCGTATTCTGAGCCCGGCGTTTGTCGAACACTTCGCCGGGCGACTGCTGAATATCCACCCTTCCCTGCTGCCAAAATATCCCGGCCTGCACACCCACCGTCAGGTGCTGGAAAATGGCGATGAGGAGCACGGTACCTCTGTGCATTTCGTCACCGACGAACTGGACGGTGGCCCGGTGATCCTGCAGGCGAAAGTCCCGGTCTTTGATGGCGACAACGAAGACGACGTGACCGAGCGCGTGCAAACCCAGGAACACGCCATCTACCCGCTGGTGGTCAGCTGGTTTGTTGACGGGCGTCTTGAAATGCGCGACGGTGCAGCCTGGCTGGACGGCGTTAAGCTTCCGCCTCAGGGTTATGCGGCCGAAGAGTAGTTAGTTATGTCGGGTGGCGCTACGCTTACCCGACTTATTGCATTACCCGATATTGCCTCCCCCAACTCTCTAAAATCCCCAATAAAAAAAATAACTGTCATACTTTTCTGGCACTGTTGGACATATCGTGGAAATGCTCGCCATAATAAGGACGAGACGGATTTACCACGTCCTGTGATTGAACTGGAGTGTGAGCTGTAATGGGTCAGGAAAAGTTATATATCGAGAAAGAGCTAAGCTGGTTAGCATTTAACGAACGTGTACTCCAGGAAGCGGCCGACAAAAGTAACCCGCTGATCGAACGCATGCGTTTTTTGGGCATTTATTCCAACAACCTGGATGAGTTCTACAAGGTTCGCTTTGCCGAGCTGAAAAGACGGATCATCATCAGCGAAGAACAGGGCTTAAATTCTCACTCGCGTCATCTGCTGGGTAAAATCCAGTCCCGCGTGTTGAAAGCCGATCAGGAGTTTGACGGCCTGTATAACGAACTGCTGCTGGAGATGGCACGCAATCAAATCTTCCTGATTAACGAACGTCAGCTTTCCGTTAACCAACAAAACTGGCTGCGCCACTACTTCAAACATTATCTCCGCCAGCACATTACCCCGATTCTGATTAACCGCGAAACCGACCTGGTGCAGTTCCTGAAGGATGACTACACCTATCTGGCCGTGGAAATTATTCGCGGTGAGTCCATCAGCTACGCGCTGCTGGAGATCCCGTCTGACAAGGTGCCGCGCTTTGTGAACCTGCCGCCGGAAACCCCGCGCAGACGCAAGCCAATGATCCTGCTGGATAACATCCTGCGTTACTGTCTGGACGACATCTTCAAAGGCTTCTTCGACTACGATGCGCTAAACGCCTACTCGATGAAGATGACCCGTGACGCCGAATACGACCTGGTCCACGAGATGGAAGCCAGCCTGATGGAGCTGATGTCCTCCAGCCTGAAACAGCGCCTGACGGCCGAGCCGGTCCGCTTTGTTTACCAGCGCGATATGCCGGACGCCATGGTGGAGATGCTGCGCGAGAAACTGACCATTTCGCGCTATGACTCCATCGTACCCGGTGGCCGTTACCACAACTTTAAAGACTTTATTGGCTTCCCGAACGTTGGCAAAGCCAACCTGGTGAACAAGCCGCTGCCGCGCCTGCGCCATCTCTGGTTTGATAAATTCCGCAACGGGTTTGACGCCATTCGCGAACGTGACGTCCTGCTCTACTATCCGTACCACACGTTTGAACACGTGCTTGAACTGCTGCGTCAGGCCTCTTTCGACCCGAGCGTGCTGGCGATCAAAATCAACATCTACCGCGTGGCAAAAGATTCCCGCATCATCGACGCGATGATCCATGCGGCGCACAACGGCAAAAAAGTGACCGTGGTAGTAGAACTGCAGGCACGTTTCGATGAAGAAGCCAACATTCACTGGGCGCGCCGCCTGACGGAAGCGGGTGTGCACGTCATCTTCTCCGCGCCTGGGCTGAAAATTCACGCCAAGCTGTTCCTGATCTCCCGTAAAGAGGGCGAAGACGTGGTGCGTTATGCCCACATCGGAACCGGGAACTTCAACGAGAAAACGGCGCGGATTTACACCGACTACTCGCTGCTCACCGCCGACGCCCGCATCACTAACGAAGTGCGCCGTGTATTTAACTTTATTGAGAACCCGTACCGCCCGGTGAGCTTTGACTATCTGCTGGTCTCGCCGCAGAACTCGCGCCGCCTGCTGTACGATATGATCGATAAAGAGATCGCCAATGCCCAGAAAGGTTTGTCATCTGGCATCACGCTGAAGCTTAACAACCTGGTCGATAAAGGTCTGGTGGACCGTCTGTATGCGGCGTCCAGCTCCGGCGTGCCGGTTAACCTGCTGATCCGCGGCATGTGCTCGCTGATCCCGGAACTGGAAGGCATCAGCGACAATATTCGCGTTATCAGCATTGTTGATCGCTACCTGGAACACGATCGGGTCTATATTTTCGATAATGCGGGTGATAAACAGGTCTATCTCTCTTCGGCAGACTGGATGACGCGCAATATTGACTATCGAATTGAAGTCGCGACCCCGCTGCTGGATCCGCGTCTGAAACAGCGTATCCTCGACATTATCGAGATCCTGTTCAGCGATACGGTGAAAGCGCGCTATATCGACAAAGAACTCAGTAACCGCTATGTACCGCGCGGCAATCGTCGTAAAGTGCGGTCGCAACTGGCGATTTACGACTATATCAAATCACTCGAGCAACCCGATTAACCTATGCCGATAAATGATAAGACCCCACGCCCGCAGGAATTCGCCGCGGTCGATCTTGGCTCTAACAGTTTCCACATGGTCATCGCCCGTGAGGTGGATGGCGCGCTGCAGATCATCGGTCGTCTGAAGCAGCGCGTACACCTGGCGGATGGTCTTGATGAACGCAGCATGCTGAGCGAAGAGGCGATGGAGCGCGGCTTAAACTGCCTGTCCCTGTTTGCTGAGCGCCTGCAGGGCTTCTCGCCTTCCAGCGTTTGCATTGTGGGGACTCACACGCTGCGCCAGGCGCTGAACGCCCCGGAGTTCCTCAAGCGAGCCGAAAAAGTGATCCCCTACCCGATTGAGATCATCTCCGGTAACGAGGAAGCGCGTCTGATTTTCATGGGTGTTGAGCACACCCAGCCGGAAAAAGGGCGCAAGCTGGTTATCGACATTGGCGGGGGTTCTACGGAACTGGTGATCGGCGAAGACTTTGAGCCGCGTCTGGTGGAAAGCCGCCGTATGGGCTGCGTCAGCTTCGCGCAGATGTATTTCCCGGGCGGCGCCATCACCCGTGAAAACTTCCAGCGGGCGCGTATGGCCGCAGTCCAGAAGCTGGAAAATCTGGCCTGGCAGTACCGTATTCAGGGCTGGAACGTGGCGCTTGGCGCGTCGGGTACCATCAAGGCGGCGCATGAAGTCCTGCTGGCAATGGGTGAAAAAGACGGGTTTATCACGCCTGAACGCCTGACCCTGCTGACCGAAGAAGTGCTGAAGCATAAAAGTTTTGACGCCCTAAGCCTGCCGGGTCTTTCTGACGAACGTAAGGCGGTATTTGTACCGGGTCTGGCTATCCTCTGCGGCGTGTTTGATGCGCTTGCCATTAAGGAGCTGCGTCTCTCCGACGGTGCGCTGCGTGAAGGCGTGCTGTATGAGATGGAAGGCCGCTTCCGCCATCAGGACATTCGCAGCCGCACCGCGCAAAGCCTGGCCAACCAGTACAACATCGACCGCGAGCAGGCGAAGCGCGTGCTGGAAACAACGGTCCAGATGTACGAACAGTGGGAAGAACAGAATCCTAAGCTCGCGCACCCGCAGCTTGCCGCCCTGCTGAAATGGGCCGCGATGCTGCATGAGGTGGGGCTGAACATTAATCACAGCGGAATGCACCGCCATTCGGCCTATATTCTGCAAAACAGCGATCTGCCTGGCTTTAACCAGGAGCAGCAAACCATGATGGCGACGCTGGTGCGTTATCACCGCAAGGCCATCAAGCTCGACGATCTGCCGCGCTTCACGCTGTTCAAGAAGAAGCAGTTCCTGCCACTCATCCAGCTGCTGCGTCTGGGCGTGCTGCTCAATAACCAGCGTCAGGCCACCACGACGCCGCCGACGCTGAAGCTGACAACCGACGATCACCACTGGACGCTGAGCTTCCCGCACGACTGGTTCAGCCAGAACGCGCTGGTCCTGCTGGATCTGGAAAAAGAGCAGCAGTACTGGGAAGCGGTCACCGGCTGGATGCTCAAAATCAAGGAAGAGAGCGCCGACGTCGCCGCATGATGACTCAGGCGTCCGCGGTGGACGCCTCAGTTTCCGCCAGTGACTCAAGTGCAACCGGCTTGCCAATCAGATAACCCTGCACATAATCAATGCCTAGCGCGTGAACCGCGCTACGTATCTCTTCGGTCTCGACATACTCCGCCACCACCAGCATCTTCTTCATGCGTGCCAGATGGCAGATAGACGCCACAATCTGATAGTCCAGACTGTTGTTGACGATATTACGGATGAAGCTGCCGTCAATCTTGAGAATGTCGGCATCCACGCTTTTCAGCCGCGCATAGCTCGCATAACCGGTACCGAAATCATCAATCGCAATGCGTACCCCCATTTTCTGCAACTGCCTGAGGATGTGTAGCGCCTGTTCCGCGTTGCAGAAGGTGCTGCACTCCGTCACTTCAAAGATCAGCTGCCACGGCTCGATGGCATAGTGGGTCAGCAGACGACTCACCTCGAGCGGGAACTGCACCCGACACACCGTTGAAGGGGCCAGATTAATGGCAAAGCGCTGGCCGGGCAGTTTCTCGCGGTGCGCTGCAAGGAAGCGCAGCGTGTGGTCCAGTACCCACAAATCCACCCGCGAAGAGAGTCCAAACTCCTGGGCAACGGGCAGGAATTGTTCAGGCGAGATTAACAGCCCGTTTGCATCGGTCATGCGCAGCAGCACTTCGTGATAGCTGTCCCCCCGCAGGCCGCGCACGGGCTGAACCAGCAGCGTGAATTCGTTGTTATCCAGCGCACGCTGCAGGCGACTCATCACCGCGACTTTATCCTTCAGGCTACGCTGCAGGTGGACGGCACCACGTTGCTGAAGGTTTTCCGGGTGGTTAGAGGAGAGCGACAGGTCAGCCACTACCCCCAGCTCGCCCAGCACCAGATAGAGGTGGTTGACGGGCGAACGTACATAGCAGTAGCTCACGCCCACCTGCGGCTGCAACGGTATGCCATCCCAGATAAAGCGGAACTGTTTGATATGTTCGTCCAGAGTTTCAATCCGCTGCTGGTGCGATTCCGCGTTAAGGCGAATCGCCAGGTCACAGCCCGTGAGGTGATAAACCTTTTCGTTGGACTGGAGCCTGGCATTAATCCATTGTGCCAGCCGCTGTTTGTACTGAATGCGCAGCAACACGCCATAGTTACGCCCCAGAATCTCCAGCTCAGGAATACGCACTAAACAGAGCGCCGACCACGGGTTTTTCGCCAGATCGCGCGACAGCGCCCGCAGGTTAGGCATATGCATAACCGGGTCGAGTAACGCCAGCCTGCGGGCACGCTTGTTCACCGCGCGCTGCCGGGTCGCCAGCATCGACATGTAAATCACCACGAACGAAAAGACCAGGTAACTGGAAGAGGTGATCGCCAGCTGAATGTCGTATCCCTGGTTCATTGGGATATAGCGGTAAAAATAGTGGATAGACACCAGCAGTATCGGCGTCCAGATAAGCGAAATCAGCTTATAGCCAAAGCGCATCGCCCCCCAGAGCATCACCGGCATCAGCAACGACAGGGTATAGTTGGTGGTGAAAATGGAACTGTTTTCATTCATCGGGAGCAGCAGCAGCGAAATCAGCCCGCCGAGCGCAACAGCCCAAATCAGAAACTCAGCGGGCGTCACTTTTGCGTCTATCTGGCTACGGATCTGCGAGATGAGACTGTTGAGATAACGCGGATGGCGAATCAGGCGGATCAGCAGATAACTTAGCGGCACGCCCGTCAGCCCGCTGACCAGCAGGGCCTGATAGTTAATCAGCGTGCGAATATTAAAAGGGTTCAGCCCCGCCAGGCTCTGACGACTCTCATATATGCCGAGATACACCGCAAACTGGAACAGCACCAGAAACAGCGTCGCAGGGCAGAAGGCCTGCCAGAACATACGCTGCGCCATCAGCCGCACGTCGCCATAGGCCGTCATATTTCGTCTGGGCGCAAAAACCCGATAGCCGCCCCAGCTGAGCACTAACGGGACGATAAAATGGAACACACCGGCGACGGTTTCGAACAGCCCGACCGACGGGTAATAGCGAATAAACAGCGCCAGTACAATACCGGGCAGAGCTTCCAGACCAAAAAACATCATCAGCGAAAGCAAAAAAGAGAGCGGTAAATAATAGAGCGCCGCAATTCCGTCGCCCAGCTGCGTGAACGTATTCGCCACGCTCAGCACGGGCAGTAACCCCACCGGCAAAATAAGCGGCAATGCCCACCAGCGGTTTTTATTGTTTTTAAGAAAAGCGAAAATGTTCATAGATGCCCGGTTAAACCCCTTTTACTCCAGAGGGAAAATAAAGACAGGCATCCAACCTGACCTGACGCCGCCCCGGTGATGTGCAGGGCGAACAATGTGGAGGAGGGATTTTAAATACCAGAGCCGGGAATCCGTTGACTTAAATCAAACTATTTTATGCAAATAAGCCTTACATGCGTTTTTTTTGAAATAATTTTCCTCATATTATCAATATGGTAAATGCAACAATCAATTTCAATAACAATAATTAATGTAAACACTGACGCTTATTTACACATTGCGGAATTGACCCTGTCTTTCCGCTGTGCCTTAATATCCCCATCGCCCAAAAGGGCATGCCCAGGAAAAAGAGAGAGAGTCAGGCCACGCGTATGCGCAAACGACACCGTTTTAACACCCGAATGACCCGCATCATACTGCTCATCAGCTTTCTGTTTTTCTTTGGCCGCTTCGTTTACTCTTCCATTGGCGCCTGGTATCACCATCAGGACAAGATCCAGTCGCAGCAGTCCAGCCTGAACGTCGACGCCGCTGACCGCTAGCCCGCCGGATGGTTTTGCACCAGCCGAATAATTCCTGCTATCCCTTTGCTAAGGATCTTATCCTGCCGCATTACGATAGCCAGCTGTCGCTGCAGCATGGGCGTCAGCGACATCACGCACAGCCCTTCACGGTCAGCCTCATGCGCTACCGCCATTCCTGGAACGATACTGTAGCCCAGCCCCACGCGAACCATACGCTTAATCGCCTCAATGCTGCCAAGCTGCATCACCGGTGCGATCGTTAATCCGCTGGCAGCAAACCAGCCATCAATGAGCGTCCGGGTACTGCTGCCTGACTCAAAGGCGATCAGCGACTGAGCATGGAGCACCTCCGGGGTTAAGTGCCTGAAAGCGTCCTGCTGCGCCTGCGAAGCAATAAAGACAAACTCCTCGTCCATCACCGACATGACGTCCAGCGCTTTGCCGCTGACCGGCAGCGTCACCAGCCCCATATCGAGACGGTTCTCTTCGATAGCCCGGACGATGTCGAGCGTGTTGCCCGTGGTTACGCCCACCCGCAGGAGCGGATAGTCGCGGCGAAGTTGCTCCAGTAACGGCGGCAAAAGATGGATACAGGCCGTCGCCCCCGTGCCAAGCGTAATGGTCCCGCTAACATCGTGTCTGAACGCACCCACGGACTGGAGGGTTTCATCCACCACCTGCTGAATGCGTTCCCCGTGGGCCAGCAGGGCCTCTCCGGCGGCCGTCGCCTTAATGCCTCGCCCGGTACGTTCCACCAGGCGCGTTTGCAAAAACTGCTCCAGCTGACGTACCTGCATGCTGACAGCGGGCTGGGAAATGCCCATCAGATCCGCCGCAGCGGAAAAACTTCCGCGCTGGATCACCAGCCGGAACGTCGCGAGATAGCCCAGATTAAGCGTCGTCATTCAAAGTTTCTCTTATACCGCGCATAAGGTTGCAGACCTGTTTGCACAATACCTCGCTCGCTATGCTGGGGACAACTGCATAACGGAATGAAACAATGGAAACTCCTGCCCTGCCTCGTCGACTCGCCCTCACTGCCGGATGTCATCAACTCATCAACTGGGGGATCTCGTTTTATATGCCCGGTACCTTCGCGCTGGCGATATCAGCCGATCGGGGGTGGTCATCACCACAGATTTACCTCGGCCTGACGCTGGCAATGCTGGTGATGGCGGCGGCTTCCCCTTTCGTCGCCCACCTGCTGGCACACTTTGGCGGCCAGAGGGTGGTGATGAGTGGCACGTTGCTGATCGCCGCAGGCTGCGCGGGTATGGCATATACCCAGACGTTATTTGGTTGGTATTGCGTCTGGCTGATCACCGGCATCGGGATGCGCCTGTCGCTGTACGATGCGCTGTTCGCCGCGCTGGTGAACCTCTACGGTCAGCAGGCGCGAAGAACAATCTCACGCGTCACGCTGGCGGGCGGGCTGGCATCCGCCGTCTTCTGGCCGCTGGGTGATGGCCTGCTCCACCTTATGAGCTGGCAAGAGGCGCTAAGGGTTTATGCCCTCTTTGGCCTGCTGAGCGCGGCGCTGATCCGCTCGCTTCCCCGGCAGCGGCTAACGGTGACGACAAAGGTCACCGCGCCACCTCTGCGCAACGAACGACGAAACGGCTGGCTTTATGCAGCCTTCATCGCCCTTTTCACCTTTGTCTCCAGCGGTACGTCTACCCATCTGCCGGAGTTTATCGCCAGCTTCGGCCTGCCGGTCACGATTGGCATCCTGTGGGGGATAGGCCAGACGGGGGCTCGCTCGCTGGAGGTGCTGGCGGGTGCCCGCTTAACGCCGTTCAAACTGTCCCTTTTCACCGCCCTTGCCATGCCGCTCTGCTTTCTGATTGGGCTAAGCAGCACCCGGTTTGCCTGGTGTGCCGCCGGGTTTGTGCTGGGTTTCGGTGCCATCAACGGGCTAATGACGATAGTCAAAGCGAACCTGCCGCTGGAGCTGTTTAGCGTGGAGAGCTATGCCCGCCGCACCGGTATGCTGCTTATTCCTGGCCAGCTCACAGCAGCGGCTTCACCGTTTGCCTGTGCATGGTTAAACAAAACGCTGGGGATAGCCGGAACAATGTGGGTATCAACGGGGCTGACGCTGGTGATTGCCGGGCTGGCGATGGCGATTGTGCGCCGTCCCGGCAGGCAAACTGTAACGCACTGTATCCAGCGCACCACGCAGACAAACGGGTACAAAACACCGCCTCAGGCAAATATCACCGATACATAAAAATGGTTTTCTTTCCCTGTCGTCATTCATAACCGGAGGAGAGAGACCGATGATTCGTCGATATGTACTTTTACCCGTACTCGCCCTGGCATCTGTAGCGCATGTCCAGGCCACACCGCTGGGCAACCTCAGCGCCGCCGATGTTAATGGCCCAGCCGCCGTTGCGCCGTTGGCACAGCCGCAGCCGCCCGCAAAGCTGATAGTCGATCCACCGCTTGCCGGGCCGCTAAGCAAAGGCGCGGTGTTTATTCAGTACCGGGCCGAAAACCTGCGCATTGAACCTGTATTTGGGCCCGACGCGCTGAAAGTCACACCTCGCATCGGCCACATCCACGTCGTGGTAGATGACGCGCCGTGGCACTGGGCTGACGCCAGCGGAGAGCCGGTGATTCTGGTGGGTCTGCCCGCCGGTAAGCACAAGGTGACGATTATTCTGGCCGATCCGACGCATAAGCCCCTCGATCACAAAACCCTCGAATTCACCGTGCCGCCCCACGCGGCGATCCACCATTTTTAAGGAGCCTGAAGATGAAAGCACTGTCTGTACTGACAGCAGGCCTGCTGGCGCTTTCGGCCAGCGCTTTTGCGGAAAATAAAACCAGCGTCGTGCTGGTACATGGCGCGTTTGCCGACGGCAGCAGCTGGAATAAGGTGATTACCCGGCTGCAAAAACACCATACCGAGGTTATCGCCGTTCAGCTCCCGCTTACGTCGCTAAAAGATGACGTTGCGGCCACCCAGCGCGCCATCGCCCGTGCTAAGGGGGACGTCGTGCTGGTCGGTCACTCCTGGGGTGGCACCGTGATTAGCGAAGCGGGCAACGATGCACGGGTTAAATCGCTGGTTTACGTGGCGGCGTTCGCGCCGGATTCCGGCCAGTCGACGGCAGAGCTGGCGAATACCTTCCCGGCCCCGCCCGGAAGTGCAGGCATCGCTAAAACGGCTGACGGCGACTTATACCTGCCGACCAAAGCCGTCAGGAAGGATTTCGCACCGGATGTGAAACCGGCTGAACAACTGACCATCGCCGCCACGCAGGGGCCAATTAAAGCCGATGCATTTGGCGAAAAGGTCACTCACGCCGCGTGGCACAATAAGCCGAGCTGGTATGTGGTGAGTGAGAATGACCGGATGATTAACCCCGCGCTTGAGCGCACTATGGCGAAGACGATCCACGCGAAAACCACCGGGGTCGCGGCGAGTCACGTGTCGATGGTGAGCCAGCCAGAGGCCATCGCCCGAACGATTGAGCAGGCGTTAGAAGCAAGGTAAGCGTTTCACAGGCCGGGTAAGCGCAGCGCCACCCGGCAAAAAACCCGCTTCAGTGCTTGCCTGTAGCGGGATAATCCTGATTAATCCACGCGTGGTCCTCTTCCCAGGTAAACATCCATTTGCGTACCGGGCCGGCCATCACGTTGAGGTAATAGCTATCGTACCCGGCCATCGTCGCCACCGGGTGATATCCCTTCGGCACCATGACCACATCACGGTCGTAGACCGCCATGCACTCGTCCAGCGTTCTGTCGTCGGTGTAGACGCGCTGCATGCAAAACCCCTGCTGCGGATTAAGACGATGGTAGTAGGTCTCCTCCAGGTACGTCTCCTGCGGCGGGTTATCCGTGTCGTGCTTGTGGCTCGGGTAGGAACTGGTACACCCTTCGTTGGTCCAGACCTCCACTACCAGCAGGCTGTCGGCAGATTTACCTTCCGGCAGAATGTTATGCACATAGCGCTGGTTGTGCCCCTTGCCGCGCGCCTCGCCGTCGATGTCCTGCGGCGCAATCAGCCGCGTCGGGTATGTGCCTTTGCCCGGTGCAGCGCAGACGGCCAGCTCCAGCGTCGTCAGCGCCTTTATCTGCACCGTCTCCTGCGGGGTGACGTACACCGCCCACGGCTTAATGCGCTCAAACGGGCTCATCCGCTCACCAATATCGTTAAACTGCGCGGAGGGCGTGCTGATGGAGGCGCGTCCGGCGACCAGCACCAGGCAGCGCTCTTCGTTGATGGCGGGCAGCGTCAGCACCTGCCCCTCCTGCAATTCATATGCCTCAAAACCGACATATCCCCAACCCGCACTTTCCGGCGTAACGGACTGGGTGCGCCCCTCAGCATTCGGCTGTTGCCAGCGTGATAACAGACGTGACATGTCACCTCCTCAGATAAGCCCGGCGTCGTGCGCCAGGCGGCTCAGGTTGTTATACCCCAGACGGGCATAGGTCAGCGGATGGGCAATCGCCGGATCCTGCTCCGCCTCGACCACCAGCCAGCCGTGATAATCCTGCGCTTTCAGCAGCCGCATGATCGGCGGGTAATCGACGCATCCGTCACCCGGTACGGTAAATACGCCGCTTAACACCGCATCGAGGAAGCTGGTTTTGCGGTTTTTAACGTCCGCCAGCACGTCGGCACGCACGTCTTTGCAGTGAACGTGGTTGATGCGCGACGCCCAGCGCTGCGCCACCGCCAGCGGGTCGGCTCCGGCAAAGGTCAGATGGCCGGTATCCAGCAGTAAACCCACTTCCACACCGGTGTGGGTCATCAGGTTGTCCACGTCGTCGGCGGATTCAATCACCGTGCCCATATGATGATGGTAGGCAATCTGCACCCCCTGCTGCTGCGTATAGCGGGCAAATTCGCTGAGCTTCTCCCCGTACTCCTTCCAGCGTTCCTGCGGGAAGCGCGGGCGCAGATGCACCGGGGTCTGCTGCTCGCCGTGAATACAGCCGCTCACTTCCGCAAAGACCAGCACCTTCGCCCCCAGCTCGCGCAACAGCGTCAGGTGGGGCTGCACGGCGGCGATCTCCTCCTCCACGCTGCGCTCCAGCAGGCGGCCAGAGTACCAGCCGGAGACCAGCTTCAGGTCGTGGCGCTGTAAAATCGGGCCGAGCAGGCGCGCCTCGCGCGGGAATTTATTGCCCAGTTCGAAACCGGCAAAACCGGCCTCTTTGCCTTCGCTCAGGCAGGTCTCCAGCGACGTCTCCGCGCCGAGGGAAGGCAGATCGTCGTTCGTCCACGTCAGCGGGTTAATGCCCAGTTGTACACTCATTGTCTTCTCCATTATGCGTGTCCGCGCTCGCGCCACCAGGCGATAAGCTGCAGGTAGTTGTCCCGGATGCGCGCCACCAGCTGCGCATCGTCAATATCGTGTTTCAGCCACGCGCGGGAGGCGTCGCCAAACAGCGTGCGCCCCACGGCGAAGCCTTTAACCAGCGTCTGCCCTGCGGCGGCTTTGAAGTCGGCACGCAGCTGCTCTGCCGGGGCATCCAGACCGAGGATCACCACCCCGCGGCAGTGCGGGTCCCGACGTTCGATAATCTCGTTCAGTGCCGTCCAGCCGCTGGCTGAGAGCGGCGGCAGTTTCCACCAGTCAGGGTAAATCCCCAGGTTGTAGAAACGGGAGATGGCGCGCAGGTAGAGCGCGTCACTGCGCGGCATGCTGGCGGGCAATATCACCTCCAGCAGCAGTTCATGCCCGGACTGGCAGCAGGCGTGGTACACCTCGGCGATTTTCTGCTCCTGCTCAAGGCGCAGGCCGTGGGCATCTTCCGGATGGAAAAAGACCAGACATTTCACCACGTGCTCCTGCGGCCAGCTGATGAGCTGGGTGCCGATGTTACCGTGCTCCATCTCCAGCGGCCGGGAGCCCGGCAGCTCGATGGGACGACCAATCCACCACCCTTCCCCGGTAATGGCGTTTAGCGCATCCTGACCAAAGGTGCCGTCGCACAGCAGACCGGCTTTACCCTCCAGCCCGGCGCGGTTTGCCGCCTCGCGGCTGGCCTGGAGGATCAGCTGCTTCAGTGCCGGAATGCGCCCGATCGACGCACCGCACTGCAGCGCCATCTCTTCCAGCTGGCTGCGATGGTCGAAAGCCATCACGCACAGCTCCGGCCATTCGCGGCGGCGGGTCGTCACCCGGTGGAGATGGTTAAGACGCGGGTCAAGATCCGGGCGCGGAACACGTGCGGCGCGGGAAAGATAATCATCCAGCTCTGTTTTGCTCGGCATCGCCGGAGCGCAGCCGTGGCGGGAGACCACCAGCGCACCGCAGGCATTGGCATAGCGGCACGCCTGCTCCCAGCCTTCGTCGTTCAGGTAACCGCGCAGCAGGCCGGACATAAACGCGTCCCCTGCGCCGAGGACATTCAGCACCTCGACGCGCACGCCGGTCACCGTCAGGCCGTCGTCCAGACGAGGCGGAATGGCATCGGTATAGACCGAACAGCCCAGCGCGCCGCGTTTGCAGACCAGCGTAGCCTGACTCACGCCACGCACCTGCGCCAGCGCCTGCAAGGTATCGGTGCTGCCGCCCGCAATGTGGAACTCCTCCTCGGTGCCGACAATCACGTCGAAGAGGTGCAGCACCTCCTGCAGCTCGCGGGTGACCTTATCGGCGGCGATAAAGCGCGTTTCCCCGTCACCTAAGGAGGTCAGCCCCCACAGCACCGGACGGTAGTCGATATCCAGCACCGTGCGCACGCCGTGGCGGCGGGCATAGCCCAGCGCCGTCAGCACCGCCTCGCGGGTCTGGGGATGAGAAAGGTGAGTTCCGGTGATGGCAAGACACCGTGCGGAGGCAATGTAACTTTCGTCCACATCGCTGGCGGTAATCGCCATATCCGCGCAGTTATCGCGATAAAAAATCAGAGGAAAAGTGTCCCGGTCTTTAATGCCGAGCAGCACCAGCGCCGTGAGGCGTTCTTTGTCGGTAATCAGATGGCTGGTATCGCAGCCCACCTGGTTTAACTCTTCCCGCAGGAAGCGGCCCATATGTTCATCGCCGACGCGCGCCAGCATCGACGAGCGTAACCCCTGTCGCGCGGTGCCGTACGCCACGTTGCCGGACGACCCGCCAAGATATTTGGCGAAGCTCGACACATCTTCCAGACGGGCGCCAATTTGCTGACTGTAGAGGTCTACCGCCACGCGGCCCATGCATATCACATCAAACTGCTTTTCCACGTTGAACCCTCTTCAGACAATGTCGTTCACGTTCAGCCAGCGGCCTTCCAGGTGTGAGAGTGCTATCGCGTCCAGCACGCGAGACACCTTCCAGCCCTCTTCGAAGTCCGGCCACATCGGCGCGTCGGCGGCAATCCCGTCCACCAGGTCACGCACCTCCACCGTTTTTTGATCGTTAAAGCCAATCCCATGGCCTGCACCCATGCAGAACGCACCGTAGTCCGGGTGAGCCGGGCCGACGAGCAGCGTGCGGAACCCCTGACGGTTCACCGGGTCGTCATGCAGATAGAGCTTCAGCTCGGCCATGCGCTCCTGAGTGAAACTGATGGCACCTTTCGTCCCGGTGATGACATACGACAGCCCCATCTTGCGGCCGCAGGCGACGCGGGAGGTTTCAATGACGCCCTGCGCCCCGCCCGCAAAACGCACCATCGCGTGGGCCTGATCCTCGTTTTCGACGGCAATCATCTCTGTCGAACCCGCCTTCGCCGGACGTGCCGGGACCACGATCTTCAGGTCGCCGCAGACCTGCTCGATATCTCCCACCAGGTACTGGGCCATATTGACGATATGCGCCGCGAGGTCGCCCAGCGCCCCCAGGCCTGCGGTCTCTTTGAAGCAGTGCCAGTGAATGGGCGAGAGCGGGTCGGCCATATAGTCTTCGTTGTGAGTGCCGTAGAAGTGGATCACCTCGCCAATCTCGCCGCGCGCGATAATCTCCTTCGCCAGCTGCGCGGTCGGGTTTTTCATGTAGTTGAACCCCACCAGCGTTTTCACCCCTGCCCGCTTTGCGGCGTCGACCATTTCACGCGCGTCATGGGCGTTGAGCGCCAGCGGCTTTTCGGAGTAGACGTGTTTGCCGTGACGGATCGCCTCCAGCGCCATCTCTTTATGCAGATGGTTGGGAGAGCAAATATCCACCACGTCAATGGCCGGGTCGGCCACCAGCGCCCGCCAGTCCCCGGTGGAGCGGTTGAAGCCAAACGCCTGCGCCCGCGCTGCCGCCAGTTCCGGCGTAACTTCCGCCACCATCTCGCGCACCAGCCTGCCGCGCAGGTTGAACACCGTCGGGGCCTGGGCATAGGCGATGGCGTGCGCCTTGCCGATATACCCGGTGCCAATCAATCCAATACGAACCTCTTTCATCATGATCCTCACAGTGCGCCGCGACGGCTCTTGGCGTAGGTGTCAAACGCCACCGCCAGAACGATAATTAATCCGGTGATAATTTGCTGGTAGTAGGCTGAGACGTTCATCAGCACCAGGCCGTTAATCAGAATGCCCATGATGATGGAGCCGATAATGGTGCCGCCAATACGCCCGTAACCGCCCATCAGCGAGGTACCGCCGATCACCACCGAGGCGATGACGCGCAGCTCAAAGGAGATCCCGGCTACCGCCTCGGCGCTTCCGAGACGCGCGCTCAGAATGAAGCCCGCCAGCCCCGCCAGACAGCCAATCAGCACGTAGACGCTGACCAGCACGCGCTTGACGTTCACCCCCGCCAGACGTGCCGCCTCCGGGTTTCCGCCAATGGCGTAGACGAAACGGCCCCAGCGGGTTTTATGCAGCGCCAGATACCCCCCGAGGGCGACGAGGGCGAATATCCAGATGGGAATGGAGATGCCGAGCAACTCCCCGCGCCCCCACCAGCGGTAACCCGGGTCGAAACCGGCAATCGGCGCGCCGTCGTTAATCACCAGCGTCAGGCCACGCCAGATGGTCATCCCGCCGAGGGTGACAATAAACGGCGGCAGGCGCAGGCGCGTGACGCCCAGACCATGCAGGAAGCCAATTGCCGTGCCCATCGCCAGACAAATCCCCAGCCCAATCAGCCAGCTCATGCCACCCCAGGCGTTCGGGTCGACGGTGGTGAAGTTGTCGCCCTTGATCACGTACGCCGCAGTCATGGCGCACACCGCCAGAATGGAGCCGACGGAGAGATCGATCCCGGCGGTCAGGATGACGAAAGTCATCCCCACGGCCATGATCCCGTAGATGGAGACTTCGGTTAAAATGTTGAAAATATTGCGTTCAGAGAAAAAGTTGCTGTTCTGCGACTGGAAGAAGATCAGCAGCAGGATCATGAAAATCAGCACCCCGAATCGCTCGAAGAAGGCGATGGGATCGATGCGTCCGGCGCGTTTGACCGGGGCCTGCGTTTTAGAAATCATCTGCGTCATGAGAAACTCCGTTATGCCGCGTTCAGGGCGTTGTGGTTGATGGCCATCATCGTCATCAGCCGTTCTTCGTTAGCGTCGTCACCGTGGATCTCGCCGGTCACCCGCCCTTCACTGAGGGTGATGATCCGGTCAGATACCGCCATCACTTCAGGCAGATCGGAGGAGATCACGATCACCGCCACGCCCTTTTTCGCCATCTCAAACAGCACCTGGTGCACTTCCGATTTGGTGCCCACGTCGATACCGCGCGTCGGCTCATCGACAATCAGCACGCGAGGATTGAGCGCCATGCAGCGCGCGAGGATCACCTTTTGCTGGTTACCGCCGGATAGCTTGCGTACCTCCTGCGCGCTGTTGACCATTTTGATCTGCAGCGCCTGGCGGTAGGACTCAATCAGATCGTCCTCTTTGCGGGTATTCACGAACCAGCGCCACTGCAGCAGCGAGGAGAGGCAGGAGAGCGACAGGTTGTCGCGAATCGACAGCCCCAGCACCGCCCCCTCTTTTTTACGGTCTTCCGGTACCAGCGCCACGCCCTGATCGAGGGCGTAGAGCGGGTCGCGCGGCTGGTACGGCACGCCGTCCAGCTCAAAGCTGCCGGAGGTAAAGGCATCTGCGCCGAACAGACAGCGCGCCACTTCGGTACGCCCCGCACCCACCAGGCCAGCAATCCCTAACACTTCCCCGGCGTGGACGTGGAAGCTGATGTCGTGCAGGGCAATGCCGTGGGGATCGAGCGGCGGCTTCTCGCGGCTCAGCCCCTTCACCGCCAGGCGGACGGGTTTGTCTTCATGATGCGTTTCGCTGGCCGGACGACGATTAAAGGCCACGTCGCGCCCGACCATCAGGCGGATCAGCTGCTCAACGTTGGTTTCCGCCACCGCACCGGTACCGGTGAAACGGCCGTCCTGGAAAACGGTGAAGCGGTCGCAGAGCTGGAAAACTTCATGCAGACGGTGGGTAACGTAAATAATGCTCACCCCGCGGTTTTTCAGCTCACGCACCACGCGGTGCAGGCTTTCCACCTCGCTGTCGCTCAGCGCGGCAGAAGGTTCATCCATGATAATCAGCCTGGCGTTGAGGGTCAGCGCCCGGGCAATCTCCACCATCTGCTGCTGGGCGACGCTCAGGCGGGCCACCGGCGTGGTTGGCGCAACGTTCAGCTGCAGGTAATCGAGAATGACCTGCGCCTCCTGGTTAACCGCTTTTTCGTCGACGATCAGGTTACGTTTGCGCGGTTCGCGCCCGAGAAACATGTTTTCCGCGACGGTCATATTGGGCAGCAGGTTAAATTCCTGATAGATGGTGATAATGCCCTTGTTTTGCCGCTCAACAGGGGAATCATCCACCGGCAGCATTTCGCCGTTAAACCAGATATCCCCCCGGGTTTGCGGCTGCGCGCCCGCGAGCGCCTTCAGCAGCGTGGATTTTCCCGCTCCGTTTTCCCCCAGCAGGGCATGGATCTCCCCCGCGCCGACGGTCAGCTGAGCGCTGCTCAGCGCCCAGACGCCGGAAAAACTTTTGGCCAGGTCGGTCACTTTCAGTAAGGGTTGCGACATCGGTCTGCTCCTCCTTTAGAGTGCGCCGCCGCTCGCGCGGCGGCTGCGGATACGTCAGTTACCGGCCTCACCGATACGTTCAGCCTGCTGCAGATTCTCTTTGGTGATCAGCGTCGGCGGGTAGTCGGCCCCGGTGATGGCTTTCTTCTCGCGCACGTTGGCCACCAGCTGGCTCATCGCCGTCTGCACCGCAAAGCCCGGACGCTGATCCGCCGTTACCGCCAGCCAGCCGTCGCGCACGCGGGCCAGCGCTTCCGGTACCGCATCAAAACCGGTGACCAGAATTTCGCCCGGCTTGACGCCCTGGCTCTGCAGCGCTTCAATCGCGCCCAGCGCCATATCGTCGTTAGCGGAGAGGATCACCTGCGGGCGTTTCGGCAGAGAAGGCAGAACGCTTTCCACGATGCGCATCCCTTCCGAACGCATCCAGTTTCCGGTCTGATCGGCGACGATCTTGTACTTATCCCCACCCGCCTTCAGGCTGTCGCGGATCCCTTTGGTGCGTTCAATATTGGAGGAGGAGCCCGGCTGACCGGTCAGCAGAATAATCTCCGCCCCGTCGGGGAATTTGGTTTTCACGAAGTCGCCAATCGCCTGGCCGCCTTTGTAGTTGTTAGCCCCGAAGTGCGGCACTTTTTTCTGGCTGTCGACGGAGCGGTCAAGGGTCACCACCGGCAGCTTCGCATCCTGAATTTCATCTACCGCGCTGGAGACGGCGTTTACGTCATTCGGGGAGACGATAAAGCCCTGCGCCCCACGGGTGATGGCATTTTCCAGGTCAGCCACCTGTTTCGGTGAACTGCCCTGCCCGTCCAGCACCTGAAGCTTCACGCCCATCTCTTTTGCGGCTTTCACCGCCGTGCGCTGCATGTGTACTTCAAACGGCATGGCCAGGTTTGGCGTACTGAAAACAATTTGCTCGTTTTCGGCGAGGGCAGCCCCGGACGTCATGGCGATGAGGGCGGCTACGATCAGTTTTTTCATTATTATGTCTCTCTGTGTAGGGTGGTTGTGTTTAGAGGACGATCTCGCGCTGGCTACGCAGCGACTCCAGCGCTTTATCCGCGAGGTACAGCGCACGTTCACCATCATCACCGCTGCAGTCAGGCACCGCTTCGCCGCGCAGGACCGCAACAAAGTGTTCCCATTCCGCGGCGTAAGCGGATTTGTAGCGCTGCAGGAAGAAGTGTTCCGGCAGCGCGCTGGTGCAGCCCTGTTTGCCGTAGTGCTGCACCTGGTTTTCCAGAATATTGCCCGCGCACAGCAGCCCTTCGGAGCCGTGCAGCTCCAGGCGCTGGTCGTATCCGTAAGATGAGCGGCGGCTGTTGACGATGGTCGCCATCGCGCCGGAGGCATATTTCAGAACGATAAATGCGGTGTCGATATCCCCCGCCTCGCCAATCGCCGGATCGACCAGGTTACTGCCCTGGGCATAGACCGACACCGGCTCTTCGCCCATGATGAAGCGCGCCATATCAAAGTCGTGAATGGTCATATCGCGGAACATGCCGCCAGAGACGCGCACGTACTCTGCAGGCGGCGGAGACGGGTCGCGGGAGATAATCAGCAGCGATTCCGGCTTGCCGATGCGCCCGGCCTGGGCGTCGGTTTTCACCCGGCGGAACTGCGGGTCAAAGCGGCGGTTAAAGCCGATAAACAGCGGCACATCGTACTCTTTGACCACTTTCAGGCAGTCGCGCACGCGGGCAAGGTCGAGGTGTACCGGCTTTTCGCAAAAGATGGCTTTGCCATGGCGGGCGGCCATTTCAATCAGATCGGCGTGGGTGTCGGTCGCGGAGGCAATCAGCACGGCGTGAACGTTAGGGTCGGTCATCGCTTCATCCAGGCTCTGCTGACGGGCCTGATACTGCGTGGCGAGACGGGTGGCAAATTCCTGATTCGGGTCAACCACGGACCAGAGCGTGGTCGCGCCGTGGCTGGCAATGTTAGCTGCATGTACCTGGCCAATTCGGCCAGCGCCCAGTAAAGCAATGTTAAACATAACGGCTCCCGGTGTTGGTGAATGCTGTGAACTAACGACCCTATAAATAAAACATTTATTTCATTTTTATAAATAGTGAAAATTATGTTTTTGAGTGCAGGTTAACACTTTTGAGATGAATGAGATAAATTTTGTTATCAATCTCACAACATAGGAGAACAGCCATTTCCCCCTCACCCCAGCCCTCTCCCTCAGGGAGAGGGAGTAAAAACCGCACCGATTCGTCCCCTCTATGTTC
>NZ_JTLF01000188.1:0-6792 GCF_000798855.1 Enterobacter sp. ZOR0014
TTATTTTTATTAAAAACACTTTTAAAAAATAATCAGTATTAAAAAGTGATTGCCAAACCTGAGTTGTGCGTTTTTTGAACGGCAAACAGCCTCGCTACAGCGTTTAATCGTTAAAGTGGTTAACAGGGCATGATTATAGGGGTTTATCTACCCATTGGCGATAACCTCCCGTGGCAAGATAACCGTGACGTAATGGGCTGAGCATGCACTGTGGCAGAAGAGAACGACGACAAAACGGAAGCCCCCACACCCCACCGACTTGAAAAAGCGCGTGAGGAAGGGCAGATCCCCCGATCCCGAGAATTGACCTCCCTGCTGATCCTTGTCGTAGGGGTGTGCATTATCTGGTGGGGTGGGGAGTCGCTCGCCCGCAAGCTGGCGGGAATGCTCTCAACTGGCTTACGTTTTGACCACAGTATGGTCAATGACCCGAATCTGATCCTCAGCCAGATTATTCAGTTAATAAAAGGGGCCATGGTTGCGCTGCTGCCCTTAATTACCGGCGTGGTGCTGGTGGCGCTGGTCTCTCCAGTCATGCTGGGCGGTCTGGTGTTTAGCGGAAAATCACTGCAGCCCAAATTTTCGAAGCTGAACCCACTGCCGGGCATTGCGAAAATGTTTTCGGCGCAGACCGGCGCCGAGCTGCTCAAGGCTATTCTCAAATCGGTGCTGATGGGCAGTTCTGCCGGGTTCTTCCTCTGGTATCACTGGCCCGAAATGATGCGCCTCATCAGCGAGTCGCCCCTTACTGCCATGAGTAATGCCCTGAATCTGGTTGGACTCTGCGCGCTGCTGGTGGTGCTCAGCATTATCCCGATGGTCGGTTTTGACGTTATCTTCCAGCTTTATAGCCATTTCAAGAAACTGCGGATGTCACGTCAGGATATCCGTGACGAATATAAGCAGATGGAAGGTGACCCGCACGTTAAAGGGCGTATCCGTCAGATGCAGCGTGCTGCCGCTCGTCGGCGCATGATGGAGGATGTGCCGAAGGCGGATGTCATCGTCACCAACCCGACACACTATTCCGTTGCCTTGCGCTACGACGAAAATAAGATGAGCGCGCCGAAAGTGGTGGCGAAAGGGGCGGGGCTGATCGCACTTCGTATCCGGGAAATTGGCACCGAAAACCGCGTGCCGATCCTGGAAGCTCCACCGCTGGCGCGTGCCTTATACCGCCATGCGGAAATCGGACAACAGATCCCGGGACAACTCTACGCCGCGGTGGCGGAAGTGCTGGCCTGGGTATGGCAGTTGAAACGCTGGCGTCTGGCCGGGGGTCAACGGCCTGTGAAACCTGAGAACCTTCCGGTGCCTGCCGCGCTGGATTTTATGAACGAGAAGGACACTGATGGCTAATCTGGTGGCAATGTTGCGCCTGCCCGGCAACCTGAAATCGACCCAATGGCAGATCCTCGCCGGGCCGATTCTCATCCTGTTAATTTTGTCGATGATGGTTCTGCCGCTCCCGGCATTCATCCTCGATCTGCTATTCACGTTTAATATTGCGCTCTCCATTATGGTGCTGCTGGTGGCGATGTTCACTCAGCGGACCCTGGAGTTTGCCGCGTTCCCGACCATTCTGCTGTTTACCACTCTGCTGCGACTGGCGCTGAACGTGGCGTCCACGCGTATCATTCTGATGGAAGGGCACACCGGCGCGGCAGCAGCAGGTAAAGTGGTGGAGGCCTTCGGCCACTTCCTGGTAGGCGGTAATTTCGCTATCGGTATCGTGGTATTCGTTATCCTCGTGATCATCAACTTTATGGTTATCACCAAAGGTGCCGGGCGTATTGCGGAAGTGGGCGCCCGTTTTGTGCTGGACGGGATGCCGGGCAAGCAGATGGCGATCGACGCCGATCTGAATGCCGGGTTAATCGCGGAAGATGAAGCCAAAAAACGCCGTGCGGAAGTCACTCAGGAAGCGGACTTCTACGGATCCATGGACGGTGCGAGTAAGTTTGTGCGCGGTGATGCCATCGCGGGCATTCTGATCATGGTGATTAACGTGGTGGGCGGCCTTCTGGTGGGGGTATTGCAGCACGGCATGGACATGGGCCACGCGGCGGAAAGCTACACGCTGCTGACTATTGGTGATGGTCTGGTCGCGCAGATCCCGGCGCTGGTCATCTCAACGGCGGCGGGCGTGATTGTCACCCGCGTGAGTACCGATCAGGACGTTGGCGAGCAGATGGTTGGCCAGCTCTTCAGTAACCCGCGCGTAATGCTGCTGGCCGCTGCCGTTCTGGGTCTGCTTGGTCTGGTACCGGGCATGCCAAACCTCGTCTTCCTGCTGTTCACTGCGGGTCTGCTGGGGCTGGCCTGGTGGATGCGTGGCCGTGAAACCCAACCTGCGGCGGATCCGGTTCCGGTGAAAATGCCGGAGAATACTCAGGCCGTCGAGGCGACGTGGAACGACGTGCAGCTGGAAGATTCCCTGGGAATGGAAGTGGGGTATCGCCTGATCCCGATGGTGGATTTTCAGCAGGATGGCGAGCTGCTTGGCCGTATCCGCAGTATCCGTAAAAAATTCGCTCAGGATATGGGCTTCCTGCCGCCGGTGGTTCACATCCGTGACAATATGGATCTGCCGCCTGCGCGCTACCGTATTCTGATGAAAGGGGTCGAAATTGGCAGCGGCGATGCCTACCCGGGGCGCTGGCTGGCCATTAACCCTGGCACCGCGGCAGGCACGCTGCCGGGCGAGCAAACCGTCGATCCGGCCTTTGGTCTGGCGGCCATCTGGATTGAAAGTGCGCTGAAAGAGCAGGCGCAAATCCAGGGGTATACGGTGGTCGAAGCCAGTACCGTGGTGGCAACCCACCTTAATCATCTGATTGGGCAATTCTCGGCAGAGCTGTTTGGTCGTCAGGAAGCGCAGCAGCTTCTCGACCGCGTGACGCAGGAGATGCCGAAGCTGACGGAAGATCTGGTCCCGGGCGTGCTGACGTTAACCACGCTGCACAAGGTGCTGCAAAACCTGCTCGAGGAAAAAGTGCCGATCCGCGATATGCGAACCATTCTGGAAACCCTTGCCGAGCATGCGCCGCTGCAAAGCGATCCGCACGAGCTGACGGCGGTGGTGCGCGTGGCGCTGGGGCGTGCAATCACGCAGCAGTGGTTCCCGGGAACCGGAGAAGTGCAGGTGATTGGCCTCGACACGCCGCTTGAACGTCTGCTGCTGCAGGCCCTGCAGGGCGGGGGCGGCCTGGAGCCAGGTCTGGCGGATCGCCTGCTGGAGCAGACCCAGGAGGCACTGGCACGTCAGGAGATGCTGGGGGCGCCACCGGTGCTGCTGGTCAACCATGCGCTGCGTCCGCTGCTGTCGCGCTTCCTGCGGCGCAGCCTGAACCAGCTGGTGGTGCTGTCGAATATGGAGTTGTCGGATAACCGTCATATCCGCATGACGGCGACGATTGGAGGAAAATAATGGCTAAATGGCTTTGGATTATGTTCTTCCCGCTGGCGGCACAGGCGGCCGGGGAAGGCGCCTGGCAGGCAAGCAGCATGGGCGTGACCCTGAGCAACCGGGGTGTCGCCATGTCTTCTACTCCGCTGTCGCCCTCTGAAGCGGTTTCCGGTCTGATGGGGATGGTGGTCTGGAATTACAGACTGATTGGCCCAACGCCAGCCGGACTGCGGGTGCGGCTCTGCTCCCAGAGTCGCTGTACGGAAATCGACGGAGAGAATGGCACGACGCAGGCGTTCAACGGCGTGCCCGCCATTGAACCTTTGCGTTTTATCTGGGAAGTGCCGGGCGGGGGACGTTTGATCCCGGCGCTAAAAGTGCAGAGCAATTCTGTCATTGTAAACTACCGCTAACTGCCCGCTTTTTCACCAGCCATCAGGGAATACTGATGGCTGGCTCGCAAAACTGACCTCACCTTTTGATGAAAAAGAAACGCTGTTTTATAAATCAGTGACACGCGTGACGATACTCTTTGCATTTTTGCCATTCACCCCCTGCGTGATGGCAGAAACAGAAAGGTATCAGGAAGTCGATGCCTTTACTGTAGCCGTGTAAAAGCTCCCGGACGAGGTTTGCTTACAGGGAGTCTCCCAACATTGATTAGGGTTGACGGCAATGAAAACACGTAAAATTGGACTCGCAAATTATCTTGCATACGGGTCAGGTGATTTCCTCGGGGCGGGTACCACCGCCCTGACGGCGGCCTGGCTTTTGTATTTTTACACCACCTTCTGTGGACTCACACCGATTGAAGCAACGTTCATTTTTGCCGCGGCACGGGTACTGGATGCCGTTGTCAGTCCGTTAATGGGGTTTTTGACGGACAACTTCGGTACGACCTGGCTCGGAAAGCGCTTTGGTCGACGTAAATTCTTTATTCTGCTGGGGATCCCGTGCGTGTTCAGCTACTCGCTGATGTGGGTGGGGGACATGAATTTCTGGTATTACCTGCTGACTTATCTGGTGTTTGATATCGTCTACACCATGATTCTGGTGCCGTACGAGACGCTGGTGCCGGAAATGACCGATGACTTCAAACAGAAAACCAAGTTCTCCGGGGCGCGTATTTCCATGGCGCAGATGTCCGCCATTCTGGCCTCCTTTCTGCCCGGGATATTGCTCACGCATTTCGGTAAAGACAATGCGGTCTCCTTCTTCTATGCAAGCCTGGTTTTCTCCGTTCTGTGCGCCCTGATGCTCATTTTCGTCTGGTGCTTTACCTGGGAACGTCCGCGTGAGGAATGGTCCGAAGCGGCGCTGCGGGCTGAAGAAGAGAAGAAGAAGCTGACGCTGGGCCAGAGCCTCAATCGTCTGTTAGTGGAACTGAGTTCTACGCTGCGAATTAAAATTTTCCGCCAGCATCTGGGCATGTATCTCGGCGGCTACATTGCGCAGGATGTATTTAACGCGGTCTTCACCTACTACGTGGTGTTTGTGCTGATGCAGGAAGCCTCAATGGCCTCTAACCTGCTCGGTACGATGGCCATCTTCCAGTTTCTCGCCGTGCTCGGGATGATCCCGCTGTGCATTCGCTTTGGTCCTGCGCCGTCCTACCGCATGGTGGTGGTACTGTTTGGCCTGGCCTCTCTTTCTTACGCCGTCCTCTATTATGCCGGGCTGAGCGACATCTATTCTCTGCTGCTGCTGGTTTCTGCCATTGCCGGTCTTGGCCGCGGCGGTATCAACTACGTGCCGTGGAATACCTATACCTACATCGCTGATGTGGACGAAGTGATCACCGGTCAGCGCCGCGAAGGGATCTTCGCCGGCATCATGACCCTCACCCGTAAAGCCTCTCAGGCCGGTGCGGTGATGCTGGTGGGCATCGTGATGCAGATGTCCGGCTTTGTCAGCGGTCAGAAAGTACAGCCTGCGGAAGTGAGCCATACCATTTTGATGATCCTGAGTGTGGGCACCCTCCTGGTGCTGTTCTGCGGATTCCTCGTTTCTCTGCGCTTCAGACTGAATTTACAGACCCACAGCACGCTGCGCGAGGAGACCGCGAAAATGCGTGCGTGGGGTCATGCGATACCGGAATCAGCGACGCCGCATGCCCGCGCCACTGTCGAGATGCTGGCCGGTATGCCGTATGCGTCACTGTGGGGTAATAACAACATCGGTTATCTGAATCGCAATAAGCCAGCCGCACCTTCGCTGAAGGATCGTGAAGTACTGAATTCGACATACAACAGAGGTTAAGATGATGAAAGTTTGGCCTGTCAAACATAGCCCGTTATTGCGTCAACCTGAACGCTTTATTGCCAGAGATGAGCTGAAAGCACTGATTCAAAAGGTGACGCATAACCTGGTCAATATCCACGACAAGACGGGTGAGTTTTTGCTGCGGCTGGACGACGGGCGCGTGATCGACACCAAAGGCTGGGCCGGATGGGAATGGACGCACGGCGTCGGTTTGTACGGTATCTGGCAGTATTACTGCCAGACCGGTGACACAGGCATGCGCGACATTATCGACAGCTGGTTTGCTGACCGTTTTGCTGAAGGTGCCACTACCAAAAACGTCAATACGATGTCGCCGTTCCTGACGCTGGCCTGTCGTTATGAAGAGACCAAAAACCCGGCCTGGCTGCCGTGGCTGGAAAGCTGGGCGGAATGGGCGATGACCGAGATGCCGCGCACCGATCACGGTGGCATGCAGCACATCACCCTGGCGGAAGAGAATCATCAGCAGATGTGGGATGACACGCTGATGATGACGGTGTTGCCGCTGGCGAAAATCGGCAAACTGCTCAACAAACCGGAGTACGTTGAAGAGGCGGTGTATCAGTTCCTGCTGCACGTGCAGAACCTGATGGACCGGGACACGGGCCTGTGGTTCCACGGCTGGAGTTACGACGGCAACCATAACTTTGCCCGTGCCCGCTGGGCGAGGGGCAACAGCTGGCTCACCATCGTGATTCCGGATTTCCTCGAACTGATTGATTTGCCGGAAAACAACGCCGTGCGCCGTTATCTGGTGCAGGTATTGAATGCGCAAATTGCCGCGCTGGCAAAGTGTCAGGACGAGAGCGGCTTGTGGCATACCCTGCTGGACGATCCGGGCTCGTACCTGGAGGCGTCCGCGACGGCCGGGTTTGCCTACGGGATCCTGAAAGCGGTGCGTAAGCGCTATGTTGCGCCTGCGTATGCTGACGTTGCTGAAAAAGCGATTCGCGGCATCGTGAAAAATATCTCGCCGGAAGGGGAGTTATTGCAAACCTCGTTCGGCACGGGGATGGGCAGCGACCAGGCGTTTTATCGCCAAATCCCGCTGACGTCGATGCCCTACGGACAGGCCATGGCGATTCTGTGTCTGAATGTTC
>NZ_JTLF01000276.1:0-24954 GCF_000798855.1 Enterobacter sp. ZOR0014
GAACATGAAGACAGTGCGCATGATATTTCGCACTTCCGACGCGTCTGGATGACGGCCCGCAAAATAATGATTCATCATCAGGCCGATCCGCTGGTGGTCCTGACCGCCTGCTATTTTCACGACATCGTTAGCCTGCCGAAAAATCATCCTGAACGCAGTCAGTCATCGCGTCTGGCGGCGCGCAAAACGCGGGACATTCTGCACCGCGATTTCCCGGACTTTCCGCCGGATCGCTTTGCCGCCGTGGAGCATGCCATCGAGGCGCACAGTTTCAGCGCGGGTATTGCGCCGCAAAGTATCGAGGCCAAAATTGTCCAGGACGCCGATCGTCTCGAAGCGCTGGGCGCGATTGGCCTGGCGCGCGTGTTTGCCGTCTCGGGGGCGCTGGGCGTGGCACTGTTTGACGCGGAAGATCCCTTTGCCGATGCGCGCTCGCTGGATGACCGGGCATTTGCCCTCGATCATTTTCAGACTAAGCTGCTGCGCTTGCCTGATACAATGCAAACCGACGTCGGGCGCGAGCTCGCGCAACATAACGCCGATTTTCTCGTTCACTTTATGGCGAAACTCAGTGCCGAATTACAGGGCGACTGCATCGGGCTGGATAGCCAGATTCAGCACCGCTTCTGTCGCAGTTTGCCCAACTGAACTGTGGTAATCTGTTCCCAGTCTTTATTCTCCGGTTAAAAGAATGCAGGAAAATCGATCAGTGACAGGGCCCGCGCCAGAGCAGGCTGAGAAATCAACGGCAACGGTGCAGGCATTACTGCGCCAGCTGCTGGATATTTATGATGTCAAAACGCTGGCGAACCAGCTGATAGCGCACGGTGAGAGCCACTGGAGCCCGGCCATCCTTAAGCGACTGCTGACCAGCGAGCGGGCAGGGCGCCGCCTGAGCGACGGTGAGTTTCGTTATCTGCAAAACCTGCTTCCGCGTCCGTCTGCCGCGCACCCGGACTATGCATTCCGCTTTATCGATCTGTTCGCCGGTATCGGTGGGATCCGGCACGGTTTTGAAGCCATCGGCGGTCAGTGCGTGTTTACCAGCGAGTGGAACAAACATGCGGTACGCACCTATAAAGCGAACTGGTACTGCGATCCGCACGAGCATCACTTCAACGCCGATATACGTGATGTCACCCTGAGCCATAAAAGCGGCGTCACGGATGAACAGGCCGCCGGGCATATTCGTCAGACGATCCCGGCGCACGACGTGCTGCTGGCTGGCTTCCCCTGCCAGCCTTTCTCGCTGGCCGGCGTATCGAAAAAGAATGCCCTCGGACGCGCCCACGGTTTCGCCTGCGATACGCAGGGAACGCTGTTTTTTGATGTGGCACGCATCATTGACGCCCGCCGCCCGGCCATCTTTGTGCTGGAAAACGTCAAAAACTTAAAGAGCCATGACGGCGGAAAAACTTTCCGCATTATTATGCAAACCCTGGATGAGCTGGGTTACGACGTGGCCGATTCTGAGGATATGGGCGCGGATGACCCAAAAATCATTGACGGGAAACATTTCCTGCCCCAGCATCGCGAGCGCATTGTGCTGGTCGGCTTCCGCCGCGATCTCAATCTGAAGGGAGATTTTACCCTGCGGGATATCCCGTCTCTGTATCCCGAGCGTCGTCCAACCGTCGCCGACCTGCTGGAGCCTGTGGTCGACGCGAAATTTATCCTTACGCCCGTTCTGTGGAAATACCTCTACCGCTATGCCAAAAAGCATCAGGCAAAAGGCAACGGCTTCGGATTTGGCATGGTTAATCCTCACGATCCGCACAGCGTGACCCGCACCTTGTCCGCCCGTTATTATAAAGACGGCGCGGAAATCCTGATCGACAGAGGCTGGGATAAAGCGCTGGGCGAGAGGGATTTCGACGATCCGCAAAACCAGCTCCACCGTCCACGACGCCTCACGCCACGGGAATGTGCCCGGCTGATGGGCTTTGAAACGCCGCAGGGCTACAGTTTCCGTATTCCGGTGTCGGACACTCAGGCATACCGTCAGTTTGGTAACTCGGTGGTGGTGCCCGCGTTTGCGGCGGTGGCAAAACTGCTGGCCTCACGTATCCGGCAGGCGGTGGCACTCCGCCAGAGTGAGGCCGTCAATGACGGACGTTCACGATAAGGCAACGCGCAGCAAAAACATGCGTGCCATCGGCACGCGTGATACCGCCATTGAAAAGCGTCTGGCCGGATTATTGACGCAGGCGGGGTTTGATTTCCGCGTGCAGGATGCCGCGCTGGCGGGGCGACCGGATTTCGTCATCGACGCGTATCAGTGCATTATCTTTACCCACGGCTGTTTCTGGCATCATCACGACTGTTACCTGTTTAAAGTTCCGGCAACGCGCACTGATTTCTGGCTGGAGAAGATTGGCAAGAACGTTGCGCGCGACGCGCGGGATCGCACCACGCTTATCGCGCAGGGCTGGCGCGTGCTGATCGTCTGGGAGTGTGCGCTGAGAGGGCGGCGAAAACTGAACGATGCCGATCTGCGCGAACGGCTGGAAGAGTGGATCTGCGGCGGCGGACACACCGCGCAGATCGACACACAGGGGATCCACGCGCTTACGGTTTCTCCACCCCGCAAGGCGTAATCACGGGCTTCGCCGGCAGTAAATATTTGCCCAGCGTCACCAGCACGACGGCAAAAACAATCACCCCTAATGCTAACCACTCAACCGGAGAGAGCGTTTCCCCGCCGAGCCCGGTACCGAGCAGCACGGCCACGACCGGGTTGACGTAGGCATAGCTGGTGGCAACCGCCGGAGACACATTGCGGATCAGGAACATGTAGGCATTGATTGCAATGAGCGAACCAAACAGCGCCAGATACCCGACCGCCAGGAAGCCCGACAGACCCGGCAGTGTCGTCAGCCTTTCCCCCGTCAGCATGGAAGCCATCAGAAGCACGATCCCCGCGGCAAGCATCTCAATCGCCCCCGCCATCATGCCGGTTGGCAGTTCGATACGCGAACCGTATACCGAACCAAACGCCCAGCTCATTGAGCCGATAAGAATAATGATCGCCCCCCACGGATTGCCGCTCAGGTTACCGCCGCTGTTGAGCAGAATAATGCCCGCCAGGCCGATGCCAATCCCCAGCCATTCCAGCTTGCGGGTACGGATACCAAAAAGACGGCTGAAGCAGAGGGTAAACAGCGGTACGGTGGCAACGACCACGGCGGCGATCCCCGAAGGTACGTTCTGGTGCTCGGCAATGGTCACAAACCCATTCCCTACCGCCAATAGCAGCAGGCCAATCAGGGCAGCGTTGAGCATCGGGCGCAGCGGCGGTAGCTTATGACCGCGCAGCAGCAGAAAGGCCAGCAGCAACACGCCCGCCAAGAGGAAACGAATGCCCGCCATCATCAGCGGCGGCCAGCTTTCCACGCCGATGCGAATGACAAAGTAGGTCGAACCCCAGATGATATAAAGCGAAAAAAGTGCTCCGATAAGCGGTAGCAGTTGCCGGAAACGCATAATCCCTCACGACGAAATAAAAAGGTCGCTGATAGTAAACGCGAAAACTATCCTGCTGGCGAGCCCTTTAATTGTGTAGTTGATGTGAATTTTTTGTTGACGTGAGGTGCCTGTTTCCGCGTTTGCGCTTTTGCTCCATACTATTCACTTAATTACCAAAAAAAGAAGGATCACGATTTTGGCAGGAAGTAGCTTATTAACATTGCTGGATGATATTGCCACCTTACTGGATGATATTTCCGTGATGGGGAAACTGGCGGCGAAGAAAACCGCGGGTGTGCTGGGGGATGATTTATCGCTTAACGCTCAACAGGTGAGCGGTGTACGGGCTAACCGCGAACTGCCGGTGGTGTGGGGCGTGGCAAAAGGCTCGTTTCTGAATAAAGTGATCCTGGTGCCGCTGGCGCTGCTGATCAGTGCATTTATTCCCTGGGCTATCACGCCGTTGCTGATGATTGGCGGGGCATTTTTATGCTTTGAAGGCGTGGAGAAAGTCCTGCACTCCTTCAGCGCACGCAAGCAGAACGACACGCCGGAGATGCGCCAGCAGCGTCTGGACGCGCTGGCCGCGCAGGATCCGAAAACCTTCGAGCGCGATAAAGTCAAAGGCGCCATTCGGACCGACTTTATTCTCTCGGCAGAGATCGTCGCCATTACGTTGGGCATTGTCTCCGATGCGCCGCTGCTCAATCAGGTGTTGATCCTCTCCGGCATCGCCATTCTGGTCACCGTCGGCGTGTACGGTCTGGTCGGATTGATCGTGAAGCTGGATGATATCGGCTACTGGCTGGAGGAGAAATCAAGCGCGGTGGCAAAAGGCATCGGTAAAAGCTTACTGACGCTGGCACCGTGGTTGATGAAGAGCTTGTCGGTGGTTGGCACCCTGGCGATGTTCCTGGTGGGGGGCGGTATTGTGGTCCACGGCATTGCTCCGCTGCACCATGCGATCGAACAGTTCTCCTCGGCGCAGGGGAGCGTGGTGGCCGCTATTCTGCCGACGCTGCTTAATCTTGTGCTGGGCTTTATCGTTGGCGCTATCGTGGTGGCGGCGGTGAAACTGGTCGAGAAAATGCGCGGTTCGGCGCACTAATTGTTACCTGTTGTGGTATGCAAAAAGACTATTCCTCGTCTAAATTGAAACAGTTTCACCCTGATACAGGAGGCAGGTATGGTCTTTTTGGTCAGTGATGAAGTTAAGCCTAAGAAAGGTGGCCCACGTATGATTGTCACAGGCTATTCCAGCGGAATGGTGGAGTGTCGGTGGCACGATGGCTATAGCATCAAGCGGGAAGCATTTCGTGAAGATGAGCTTCAGCCGGGCGACGGGCAGCACAAGCGGGACAAGGCTTAATCACATAACGCCCGGCTTTGCCGGGCGTTTTTATCTCATGTACCGGGTGTAAGGCAGTAATCAGGGAGTGTGTGTGCAGCGCGATACCTTTGTTGTAAAACAATATTTTCTGCAATGGCTGCATAAGCGTAGCAATCCGGGGTTAATCGTTAATCTCTGTTTTCTTGTCGTCCTTGTCTTTTCCACCCTCCTGACATGGCGTGAGGTGGTGGTCCTGGAGGAGGCGTATATCTCCAGCCAGCGTAACCATCTCGAAACGGTCGCCACGTCGCTGGACCGTCAGCTGCAGTACAGCGTGGACAAAATGCTGTTTTTTCGCACCAGCATGCATGATGCCTTACAGACCCCCCTGGGGTTTGATGTCCTGCGCGATGCGGTGTCTCGTTTTAGCGCCGTGCGGACGGATGAAACCTGGCAGCTGGCCGTTGATAAAAAACGCACCCTTCCCCTGAACGGCGTGTCAGATGCCTTCGTTGCAAAATCCACGCTCCTTAACCGTGATAGTGAGCGTATCAGTAATGAGATCTCTGCCGCGCTGGAAGTGGGGTATTTACTGCGCCTGGCCTCGTCGGGTGTGCAAAGTGAAGAGCGGATAATCTACGTTTCCCGCGCGGGGTTTTATCTTTCGACAGACACGCCTGATATGGCTGACGATATCAGCGCCCGCTATTACTTTCTGGTGACTCAACCCTGGTTTACCTTGCAGTCAGAACGCCACAATCGCGCGCGGGCGGTGCGCTGGTTTATTTCGTCGCCGTCGCCCTGGAGCAATGGGGAGCGCACGATAACGGCGAGCGTGCCCATCTATTTTGAGCATTACTGGTATGGTGTGGTAGCGATGGATTTCTCCATACACACCATGAAACGCCTGCTGACTGAGGCGACGCAGGACCGGACGGAGGGCGAGTATCAACTGTATGACACGCGTCTGAACATGATTGCCACGTCAGAAGTGGACGGCAGTCAGGTGAACCGCTTTGATGAGGTTGAAACGGCGCAAATTGCGCACGCGATTGAACACGACACCCGAGGCGGAATTCGCCTTGGAAGCCGTTTTATTAGCTGGGAGCGACTCGATCATTTTGACGGGGTGATCTTACGCGTTCATACGTTGCACGAAGGCGTACAGGGTGACTTTGGCAGCATCAGTATTGTGCTGGCCCTGCTGTGGGCGCTCTTTACCGCCATGCTGCTTGTTTCATGGCTGGTCATCCGCAGGATGGTCAGCAATATGTACACCCTCCAGCACTCCCTGCAGTGGCAGGCCTGGCACGATCCCCTCACGCGTCTGAATAACCGCGGCGCGCTGTTTGAGCGCGCAAAAGTGATTGCGGAGAACTGTCGACAACAGGGTCAGCCGTTTACGGTGATACAGATCGATCTTGACCATTTCAAATGCATTAATGACCAGTACGGGCATCAGGCGGGTGACAAAGTGCTGTCCCATGCCGCAGGGTTGATTGCCAGCGTGCTGCGCAAAAATGACGTTGCCGGGCGCGTGGGCGGGGAAGAGTTTTGCGTCGTCCTGCCGGGGAGCAGCCTGGAAGAGGGGAGAAGGGTCGCGGAGCGCATCCGGTCACGCATCAACAGCAGGGAGATCCTGGTGAAAAAGAGCACGACCGTTCGCATTAGCGCCTCCCTGGGCGTCGCCAGCGCGCAGGAAAAAGAGAACTATGTTTTTGAACAGCTGCAGTCTGCCGCGGACGACAGGCTGTATCAGGCCAAGCAGAGCGGGCGTAACCGGGTGTGCTGGAGCGATCAGGAGAAAAAGTGATCCATCCCTTCCCGCCAGCCTAAGGGACCGCTCTGCTGCGTGTGATAAGCCCGTTCAGGGCTATCATTCTGTAGCGTAATGCCCTGGCGGTTTATGCTTTTAATCACCACGGCGAAGTCGACGCTGTCCAGCAGCGGCGCATCGTTTGGGCCATCCCCCAGCCCCAGGGTGGTGGGGACACAATCTTCCTGCTCGCGGTACTGCGCAATCAGCCACTTAACCGCCACGTCTTTACCGCAGCGTGCATCCAGAATGTGCCAGAAACGAGCCCCCTGTAGACATTTCAGACCCCTTTGCGCCAGCGCCTCTTCAAAGCGGACCATTGCGTCGTCGGTATCACGCCAGATGAGCGTGACAGAGGCGTCGTGTTTGCGTGCGAGCGCCGCACGGTAGCGCGTCAGCCCGGTCCATTCGCTGATGACGCGTTCGTTCACGTCATCAAACGTGACGAATTTAAAGCCTGCCTGCTGGCGGATTTGCTCAATAAGCGGATGAATTTCCCGATGCGTCATCCCTGTGATCTGGCGCTGCCCCATCTCCCAGCGCACATCAGGCTGAATGACCGCGCCGTTCTCAGCAATAAAAGGTAACCCCTCCAGGCCCAGATCCTGTTGTATATCCAGCATCTCTGCGGCACTCTTGCTGCTGCACAGAATCACCGGCACCTGATAATCCTGCAGTTTGTCCAGCCATGGCATCGCGGGTTGCCACTCGTAGGTATGAATGTCCAGAAGCGATCCATCCAGATCGGAAAAAACCAGCAGGGGACCCTGAAGTGAAAGCATGATGACTCCTGAAAGCGCATGCGCCTCTACCTAAGAATATTCTTAAAAAAATACTGAAGGGAAAACCGTCTTTATAAGACGCGATTCAGCCAAAGCCGCATTCACCGTGCGTTATTGCTCATAACAAAAATGATTATGTTAAAAATATTATATTCGCCGTAAGAATATATGCTTGTCAGACAAAATCGTTGGGGATAGTGTGGTTTGTACATCAGATTTCCTGGTGTAACGAATTTTCAAGTGCTTCTTGCATAAGCAAGTTTTGATCCCGGCCATCCCCATGACCGGGATTTTTTTCGCGCTATCGATTGGCTTCAGACACGCTAAAGTCGTGTATATCAAGCTCGAAGGCCTCCGCCAGTTCGCGATAGGTATGGTAATCCCTCCCGTTCACCATCACCCTCTCGGAATCATCCTCTGCACGACGTACTTCGGATTCACTGATCTCATTGATGGCGGCCAGCAGGGCATCGACATCCACTTCGACTTCGCGCTTGATGGTGTCGCTATACGCTTTGTTGGTCTTCATTACGGGGTACCTCATATAAACGTGTCCACGGTTAAGTATAGACCGCACACAAAAACGGCATTCGCATCCGTCAGCGATGTCAGCGCATGCGTTTTGTTCTACACTGGCTCAAAACCAGAGGAGGAATGTATGAAGGTCAACGATCGGGTTACCGTTAAAACGGACGGTGGGCCGCGCCGCCCGGGGGTGGTACTGGCAATTGAAGAGTTCAGTGAGGGAACAATGTACCTGGTATCACTGGAAGACTACCCGCTCGGCATCTGGTTTTTTAATGAACTGGGGCATCCGGATGGCATTTTTGTCGAAAAAGCGGAGTAACACAGCGTCGGGTGGCATTGCGGTTGCCCGACAACGCCCACATAAGCAAAAATCTCTGGCCTGGCCAGAGATCAAAGGTAGGGTGCAAAGGGGTTTAAGCCACTAACGCATGTTGACGAAAATCCCGTTCGTCACATTATCGGTCAAACGTACCACGTGATAGATCACTTGCTTATTATGCGTTTTAATTTTCCTTTTAATATTTCCTTTATGTGATGAAACGGTTTTTGCTTTAATATTCATCTGGTCAGAGATCTGAATAGTTCCTTGTCCTGCCATCCACATTCGCAGCATACTTGATTCAGTCCTGCTTAATGATAGGGTGGGTAAGTTAACCGCTCCTACATTTTTAACTTCTTTATTCAAATAATCACCCAGAATGTCATCCAGCGACTCGGGCTTAATCGACTTAGAACTGATCAATAAATTTTTACGGACCAACAAATACTCATCGAAATGGATATTCGCGATCGCCATAAAAACAATAAACAGAGTTTTTGGATGCTGATTAATGATTTGCTTAATGTGCTGACTGTTGGCTGGATCGTGAATGAAACAGTCCTCATTAATAAACACCACGCCTGGTTTTAGTTCGTCACAAGCGACTGCGAGTTCGTCAACGGTGTGTGCATCGTTGATGTCTCTCTTTCTTACCCCTCTGCTTGCCAGGTACCCGGTTAACCCTAGCCGGGTGTAGCTGCATAAATCCATAATGATCGTTGACATGGCATACCCTCACTCAATGCGTAACGATAATTCACCATCTGCCTGAGAGCTCAAAACAGCCATACGGGATGGAAAAAAATAATAAACCTGTGAGCATGACAAAGACTTTCAGGCGGACTCACTATCCCGTAAAGTTACGTATAATTTGCCAGGAATCTTCTTAAAGTAAAGTAAATATTAAGTATTGTGAGGTGGTTAGAAACAATTAAACCCCGTCAGATATATCCTGGAAGATGTTTTTCATGTTTTATTTTAGGAATATCCTCAGAAAGACAATATCAATCGTGAGGACTATTATTTACGTGGCAGCTCGCTGACAATATCTGCTAACAGATTGAATATCTCGCCGAATAAGTGTTCACAGAAGGGGGCGATAAGGGGCATCAGTAATGACATTAATAAAATTCCGACCGTCAACGTCAGCGGAAAACCGATCACAAAGATGGAGAGCTGCGGTGCCATGCGGTTCAACAGACCTAATGCCAGGTTGACGGTCAGGAGCAGGGTGATAATCGGCAACGCCAGCATCAGGCCATTGAGGAAGATCAGCCCCGCCGCGCGGGTGAGCGCGAGAAAGGCATTGCTGTTGACCGGGTTTTCACCAATCGGCAGCGTATGAAAAGTATCCACCAGCATGGAGATAAGCCACAGATGACCGTTAAACGACAGGAACAGCAGCATGGCGAGCAGATCGATAATGCGCGCCAGCACCGGCATATTGAGGTGGCTGCCGGGGTCAACAAACGTGGCGAACGATAAGCCCATCTGCAGGCCAATCAGCTCCCCGGCCGTGCGAACGGCGGCAAAGGCGAGCTGCATGGTAAAGCCTACGGCAACGCCAATCATCACCTGCTGTAATGCCACCCACACCGCATTCGCCGAGAAGATCGGAATATCCACCGGGGGAAGGGAAGGGGCGACGATGATGGTGATGATAATGCCCAGCCCCACTTTGACACGCTTTGGGATCGATTTCTCGCTGAAAATCGGGGCGGTGGTAATCAGCGCCAGAATGCGCAGCATCGGCCAGAAATAGACGCCGAGCCACTGAACCCACTGGTCGCTGGTGAAGTGCAGCATCGTCAGGTCAGCCGATGATATACGGAAGATTGGTAAACAGGTTGCGCATATAGTCCAGCAACAGGTTCAGCATCCACGGTCCGGCCACGATAATCGCCACAAATACGGCGATGATTTTCGGAATGAAGGACAGCGTCATTTCGTTAATCTGCGTGGCGGCCTGCAGAATACTGATAATCAGACCGGTAACCAGCGCGACAAGCAGCAGGGGAGCGGCAACGGCAATGGCGATTTTCATCGCTTCCGTGCCCATCATCATGACCGATTCGGGTGTCATTGCCGTTCCTTAACTGTAGAAACTCTGCGCCAGCGAACTGACCAGCAGCTGCCAGCCATCGACCAGTACAAAGAGCATGATCTTAAAGGGCAGGGCAATGGTTGCGGGCGGCACCATCATCATCCCGAGCGCCATCAGGACGCTGGCGATCACCAGGTCGATAATCAGGAACGGAATAAAGATGGTAAAGCCAATCTGAAACGCCGTTTTCAGCTCGCTGGTGACGTAGGCTGGCAGCAAAACGCGCATGGGTACCGCTTCCGGCCCCTGCAATTCGCCGGTATTGGACAAGCGAACAAAGAGTGCCAGATCCGCTTCGCGCGTCTGGCGCAGCATAAATTCCCGCAGCGGCTGTGCGCCTTTATCCAGCGCCTCCTGCATGGAGATTTTATCTTCGCTGAACGGCTGGTACGCGTCGGTATAAATCTTATCGATGACCGGCGACATAATGAAAAAGGTCAAAAACAGCGCCAGCCCCAGCAGCACCTGGTTTGGCGGCGCGGAAGGGGTACCGAGCGCGTTTCGCAGCAGACCAAAGACGATAATGATGCGGGTGAAGCTGGTCATCATCAGCAGGATGGCCGGGATAAAGGTCAGCGAGGTGATGAATACCAGCGTCTGCACCGGGAGCGACCAGCTCTGACCGCCACCGGCAATGGGCGTTGAGACCAGACCGGGCAGTTGCGCATAAACCGCGGGAGCAAACAGGCCAATGCCTGCAAGCGTAAGGGATAACAAACGGCGCATCAGGATCTCCCGGAACGCTTAAGCAAACTCTTCATGACGGACTGAAAATCCGCAGGGGCTTGTGCGCGCTCCTCCACCGTGACAGGGGCGGGCGGCAGTTTATGTAATACGTTGATGTTTGAGGCGGTGACACCCAAAACCAGACGCGCATCGTCCACCTCGACGATAACCACGCGTTCACGCGGCCCCAGCGTGGTGCTGGCGCTCACCTTCAGGCCGCGGGTTCCGGCGGTTTTACCCGCCAGACCAAAACGCTTCGCCAGCCAGGCGGCGATAAGAATAAAGGCAATAATACCGAACAACGCCCCGCTCACCTGGAGCAGCGGGGAACCGGGAACGGCAGACGGTTGCGATAGTGTTGCCTGGGTTTTCATACTTATCGGCTCAGACGACGCATACGTTCAGATGGGGTGATGATGTCCGTGATACGCACGCCGTATTTATCGGCAACCACCACTACTTCACCCTGGGCAATCAGATAACCGTTGATCAGAATATCCAGCGGCTCACCGGCCAGACCGTCAAGGGCCACGACGGAACCCTGCGTCAGGCGCAGCAGCTCTTTAATGGTCATCCGGGTGCGTCCCAGTTCAACGGTCAGCTTGACCGGGATGTCCATAATCAGGTCGATATCCTGCAGCGTGCCGCTGACGTCACCGCCGCCGAGTTGCTGGAATACCGCATCCGCTGCGCTTTTCGTTGGGGTCGCTTTTTGTTCGTTTAACGCGTCAGCCCACAGATCGTCCAGTGCTCCGCTGTTTTCATCGGACGGATTGTTCATGTCACTCATTTGGGCTGTTCCTCATTCAGCGAATTCAAAATCGGGTTGATCAAGTGCTCAACGCGTAACGCATACTGACCGTTAATCGTGCCGTACTGGCTTGTCAGCACGGGGACACCATCCACATGGGCAATAATGCGGTCGGGTTTGTCTATCGGCAAAACGTCGCCGGGTTGTAATTTCAGGATCTGGGATAACCGCATTGAGATGTCGGCAAAGTTAGCCACCAGCTCAAGCTGTGAGTGCTGGACCTGGCGAACCAGATTTTCACGCCAGTTCTGATCTTCGTTGCGTGAGTTTTCCAGCGGCGGGTTAACCAGCAGCTCGCGCAGCGGTTCAATCATGCTGAACGGCAGACAGATATTGAACTCGCCGGTCAGGTTACCGATCTCAACGTGGAACGGCGTGTTGACGACGATATCGTTCGGGGAGGTGGTGATATTGGTAAACTTCACCTGCATCTCGGAACGAACGTATTCCACTTCCAGCGGGTTAATCGCTTTCCACGCGTCGCTGTAGGACTCCAGCGCCAGCTTCAGCATGCGGTTGATGACGCGCTGTTCGGTGTGGGTGAATTCACGACCTTCTACTTTGGTCGGGAAACGCCCGTCGCCGCCGAACAGGTTATCCACCGCAATGAACACCAGGCTTGGCGAAAACACGACCAGACCGGTGCCGCGCAGCGGCTTCAGATGAATCAGGTTAAGGTTGGTTGGCACCGGCAGGTTGCGGGCAAACTCGTGATACGGCTGAATGCGGATCGCACCGACCGTGATATCCGGGCTACGACGCAACAGGTTGAACAGCCCCATACGGAACTGACGTGCAAAACGTTCGTTAATGATCTCCAGAGCCTGCAGACGTTCACGAACTACGCGGCGCTGGGTATTCGGATCATAGGGACGAATATTGTCGTCACCCGTTAGGCCCGGTTGCGGATCATCGTTTTTATCGCTGTCGCCGTTGAGCAGCGCATCGATTTCTGCCTGAGAAAGAATACTGTCGCCCATGTCGTTACCGCAGAATGAAGGCTGTATACAGAACGTCAGTGACTTCCTGCTTAGGTTGGCCGTTTACCAGCGGGGTGGCCAGCGTCTCTTTGATGGCGTCGACCAGCTTTTGCTTACCCACGTCGGTGGCCAGCGCGGAGGCGTCCTGACGAGAGAACAGCAGAAGAAGACGGCTACGCACTTCCGGAAGATAATCATTCAGGCGCGCGCGGGTGGCTTCATCCTTCAGGCGCAGCGTAATACCGACATACAGCACACGATCCGCATCACCGAGGTTAACGGTGAAGGTGTCCAGAGGGAAAAAGACCGGCGCCGGCGGCGGTGCGGGTTCGGCTTTGGCGGCAGCGGTTGAAGGTTCCTGCTGCATACGCCAGTAACTATAGCCCGCGGTAGCGCAGGCGGCGAGCGTGATCAACACCAGCAGCGGGATCCAGATGGAACGCTTACTTTTTTTGGTGATAGCGGAGTCTGTCATCTGATACGAGCTTCCTGTTTCGGTACAGCTTAATAAGGTGATTATCCCGTGTCCTGCCGTCGTCAAAGCGTGGAAAAGACGGGGATAATCACGCTACCTCTGGCGTTTAGGCGAAGATGTCTACGGCGCTGTTACCGCGCGCCGCGGATTGCAGGGCGGCAGGGGTGGGCAGTAGCTCCTCGCTCTCTTCATTAAATCCGCCGTTGTGACCGGAACGTGAAGCCTGATGCTGCTGCGATGAGGATTGCTGTTGCCCGGCAAAGCTTTCGCTGCTGACGCTGCTCTGAGAGAGCTGAATACCGTTCTCTGCCAGTGACGTCCGCAGGACAGGCAGTGCCGCTTCCAGCGCCGCGCGCACGTGGCTGTGTGCCGAGACCATCTGCAGCTGCGCCTGGTTATCATCCAGTTTAAGCGAGATTTGCACCTGGCCCAGATCTTCCGGGTGCAGGCGCAGCTCCGCAGTCTGTTGCCCCTGCTTAGTGAACAGCGTGATGTGCTGGCTCAGGGACTGCTGCCATTCGTGAGTACCCAGCGGCTGGCTTAACACCGGCGCGGTGGCAACGGTAGCGGCAGGCTGGCTGGTAGCATGACTGGACATGATCGGCGCCAGGGTAGCCGTGGGTGAGGATGATGAAGAGGAACTGGCGAATTCCTGCTTCTCTGCCGCAGCGGCCACGACCGGAGTGACTGGCGCATTGGCGGAGAGATCCGGGTCGTTGTTTTTCGCCTGACTCTGATAAGGTGCGGAAAGCTGCGCTTTATCGTGGTCTCCCGCTACCGCGTTCAGGGGGGAGTGGCCCGCTGCGTTTGGCGAAAGCGTCGCTGAACTCAACGTTGAGGTTGCGGAAACGCCGTTACTGCCCGCCGCGTGAGGCGTGCTGGTCTGCTGGTGCGGCAGCATTGCCATCAGCGCGCTTAATCCGGCCAGCTCTTCTTCGCTCAGTTCGCTTTTGCTGTCATCCTTGCTGTTGGCCGCATTGAGCGTTTTCAGGGCATCGCCCTTTGACAGCGGCACCAGCCCGGAAATCAGGGTTTCAGGCGTGGCAAGCTGCGCCGTTTCATCGCCACTCAGGGCTGGCTGACGCGCGAGCAGGTCGGCAATTTTGGCCTGCAGCGCGGTATCGCCTTTGGCGTCCTGAGCGACTTTTGACAGCTTACTGCCAGCGGCTTTCAGGTCAGCCAGGGTCAGCGGCGCATCTTTGCCCTTGCCCGTCGCGTCCGTCAGGGCACCCGTTAGCAGGGAGAGAAAGTCTTGCGCACCGTCGGTGCCTTTCCCTGTTTGCATCCCGCCCGACAGGTCGCTGTCGCTCATCAGCAGTTGTTGCAGTGTGATCATTCCGGTTTCCTCATTGATGCGCGCTGGGCAAACTCATCCATTTTTTTCTGATCCAGACGGTTTTCCGCCAGGGTCGCGGCTGCGATCTGCCGGTCCTGTAAGGTTTGCCAGGCCTGCAGCCGCTGTTTTTTCTCACGCCAGAAATTCAGCGCGGTATCGACTTTTTGGGTCCACTGGTTAAGCTGCTGGCGGTGCTGCTCTATCGCCTTCTCCAGCGTCTGGATAAACTGCTGATAGTTAATCCACCGCTGGCTTCCAATGCCCTGGGTCATATCGGTATTGAGGTTGGTGCGATACTCATGCTGATAGTCGATTAACATCTTCAACTGTTCTTCAGCCTGCTGGCACCCGCGTCGCATTGCGCCAAGCTGCAATGCGGCATCATCAACTTCTTTTTCAGCCAGATCTTTCAGCGTTGATAACGCGCTGTTTTGCGCCATGACCTTCGCCCTCCACCTGTGTTACACCTGCGGGAAAATCAGCTCCAGAGCCTGGATTGAATCTTCCCAGTCGGCACGTTCAAAAATGCCCTGTTGTAAAAACGCCTCCAGCTGCGGCCACAGGCTAATCGCTTTGTCGAGCATAGGATCGCTGCCTTTGGCATACGCCCCCACGCTGACCAGATCGCGGTTGCGCTGGAAGCTGGAGAGGAGTTGTTTAAAGTTACGCACGCGGGCGTAATGCTTCTCGGTGATCAGCGCCGTCATTGCGCGGCTGATGGATGCTTCAATATCAATCGCCGGGTAGTGTCCGGCTTCAGCCAGACGACGCGATAACACAATATGACCGTCGAGAATGGCGCGCGCGGAGTCGGCAATCGGGTCCTGCTGGTCATCGCCTTCGGTCAGTACCGTATAAAATGCAGTGATGGATCCGCCGCCGCTGATGCCGTTCCCTGCGCGTTCAACCAGCGCAGGAAGTTTGGCAAAGACCGAAGGCGGGTAGCCTTTGGTGGCCGGTGGCTCACCGATAGCCAGCGCAATTTCACGCTGTGCCATCGCGTAGCGGGTGAGGGAGTCCATGATCAGCAGCACGTGCTTGCCGCGGTCGCGGAAATCTTCGGCAATACGGGTGGCGTAGGCGGCACCCTGCATACGCAGCAGGGGGGACACATCCGCCGGGGCGGCGATTACCACTGAACGGGCCCGGCCTTCCGCACCCAGAATGTTTTCGATGAAATCTTTGACTTCACGGCCACGCTCACCGATCAGCCCAACGACGATCACGTCGGCCTGGGTATAACGCGCCATCATGCCGAGCAGGACCGATTTACCCACGCCGGAGCCGGCGAACAGACCCATACGTTGTCCGCGTCCTACCGTGAGCAGGGCGTTAATCGGCCGTACGCCGGTATCCAGCACATGCTCGATAGGGGTACGCTGCAGGGGGTTAAACGGCTGGGTGATCAACGCCCCGGTTTCGGTGGTGTCCGGCGCAGGCAGGCCATCCAGCGGTTTCCCGCTGCCGTCGAGCACGCGGCCGAGCAGGGCCGGACCAAGCGGCAGCTGTTTCCCGCTTTGCAGGCCGTCGCCGCTGATGTTTTTCGCGTAGACGCGGGCGCCGGGGAGAATACCTTCCACCTCTTCAAGCGGCATCAGGAACAGTCGCTGACCGTTAAACCCAACCACTTCGCTTTCGACTTCACGCGTTTCCTGACCATCCTGACGCTCAATCACACAGGTTGCGCCCAGCGGAAGCTGCAGGCCGGTGGCTTCCAGTACCAGACCGGTCGCGCGCGTCAGTCGTCCATAACGACGAACGGATGGCAGTTGCGCCATCTTCGTCTCAAAGTTGTCGAGCGTGTTGAGCCAGCGGGTGAGGCGTGCGGTCATCAGACGACTCCCGGTGCCGCCAGGCGGCACAGTTCCTGCCAGCGAGTGGCGACGCTGGCATCCAGGTCACCTTCGTCGGCAGAGACTTTGCAGCCGCCGTGGTGTAACGACGGATCGCCGCGCAAACGCCAGCCGTGCAGGCTGAGGGTTGCCCCCAGACTCTCTTCAATGCGCTGCAGATCGTCCGGGTGAACGCGCAGCTGCGGTTTGCCGCTGAACAGCGGCTCCTGCTGCAGAAGCCCCTGAATCTGTTTGATCAGCGCCGTGTTATCCACCACAGGCGTCTGGCCAATGACCTGACGCGCAGCTTCCAGCGCCATCTGCATCAGACGGGACGCAATCACGCTGTCCAGCGCGTCCAGCGTGTGCTGGAACTCGCTGACCAGCTGCTGCATGCGGGCGTGGATCGGCGCCTGCTGCTGACGCGCCTGGTCGATACCGTGCTCTAATCCTTTCGCCAGACCTTCCTGATAGCCCAGATCGTGACCTTTCTGGCGGCCTTCATTCAGACCGGCAGTGTAGCCCTGCTCATGCGCCTGCATTTGCAGCTGCGCCAGCATCTGCGCTTGCTTCTCCTCCTCGCTCAGCTCGGGCTGCCCGACGTCGGCGTCAGGCTCTGCGGGTGAGACCTTCGCGGGCGTGAATTCAGAAAGGGGAGGGGCCAGATCGTCTGGCGTCCAGCGCTTCCACGACAGCTCATTAGACATAGGTGTCGTCTCCGCTGCCAATCACCATCTCGCCGGTTTCCGCCAGACGACGAACAATAAGCAGGATGGCTTTCTGTTCGTTCTCCACCTGAGACAGACGAACCGGACCGCGGTTGGCAAGGTCGTCGCGCAGGATATCCGCCGCACGCTGAGACATGTTGCGCAGGAACTTCTCGCGCAGCGGCTGTTCGGCACCTTTGAGGGCGATAAGCAGCGATTCGGAGTCCACTTCCTGGAGCAGGCGCTGGATGCTGCGATCGTCCACTTCGACCAGGTTTTCGAACAGGAACATCTCGTCGATAATTTTCTGTGCCAGCTCGCCGTCGAATTCGCGAACCGCGGTAATAACCGCTTCTTCCTGCTGCGTTTTCATCAGGTTGATGATTTCCGCCGCCGTTCTCACGCCGCCCATTTTGCTGCGCTTGAGGTTCTGACCGTCGAGCAGGTTGTTCAGTACTTCGGTCAGCTCCGCCAGCGCGGCCGGCTGGACGCCACCGAAGGTTGCGATACGCAGCATCACATCGTGACGCAGACGCTCTTCGAACAGGGCCAGAATATCGGCTGCCTGACCCCGTTTGAGGTGGACAAGGATGGTGGCGATAATCTGCGGGTGCTCGTCGCGAATAAGGTCGGCGGCACTCTGCGGCTCCATAAAGTTAAGCGTTTCGATCCCGCTGGCGGTATCGCGCGTTTCCAGAATGTCTTCCAGCAAGCTGGCGGCACGCTCTTCGCCCAGCGCCTTGACCAGGACGGAGCGCAGGTAGTCGTTGGCGTTGACGTTGAGCGCGGCAAACTGTTCGGCTTCCTGCTCAAATTCCGACAGCACTTCGGTCAGCTGTTTATTGGAGATCTGACGCACGTTGGCCATGGCCGCACTGAGGATTTGCACTTCCCGCTGGGAGAGGTGCTTAAACACCTCTGCCGCGCGGTCTTCGCCAATGGTCATCAGCAGGATGACGCTTTTATCGGTGCCTGTAAGCGTATTACTCATGTTCGTTACCCATCCACTGGCGGATGACCAGCGCCACGACGCGCGGATCGTTATCTGACATTTCGCGAATGCGCTGGCTCATCACTTCGGCGCCCATGCGCTGGTTAGCCCGACGCTGCTGCATCTGCTCATCTTTGCTGAGGCGAACTTCAACCGCTTCTTCCGTTTCCTGACGCGTAGACATCTGTTCGCGAGCGGCTTTTTCTGCTTCAGCACGACGCTGGAGTTGTGGACGAACGCCCTTACGCCACAGCAGCCACGCGACAATCAGCACCAGCAGCCAGCGTCCTGCGGACATCAGCTGGTCGATAAACGCCTGTTGTTGCCAGAACGGCAGTTCACCGCCGGTCTCTTCAACCGCGTTGAACGGCGAGTTCACCACGTTAAGGGTGTCGCCACGCTTCTCGGAGTAGCCCATCGCTTCGCGGGTCAGGTTTTCAATCTGCTTCATCTGCTCAGCGGTTAACGGCAACGGTTTGCCATCCGCCAGCGTTTTGTAGTTCACCACCACCGCAACAGAGAGACGCTGAATATCGCCCACGTTGAGTTTAGTGTGGCGGATCGTCCGATCCACTTCGTAGTTCGTGGTTTCGTTACGGCTAGTGGTGCGTGGACCGGCGTTACTGGTCGTTGAGGTGGTCTGCTGATTATTTTGCTGACCGTTCTGCTGATTGGCCGGCGGCGTGGAAATCGGTGCCGTGTTTGCCGGAGCAGGCTGGTTAGAGAGCGCACCCGGCACGCCGCCAGGGTAGGCGCCGCCTACCTGTTCGCTGGAGTTGATCTGACGCGAGCGCATCACCGCCTGAGCCGGATCGCCGTTCGGGCTGTATTGCTCTTCGGTTTGTTCTTTATTAGAGAAGTCAATCTGCGCGGTCACCTGCGCATGCACGTTGCTGTTACCGACAACCGGGCCGAGGATCGCTTCAATGCGACGCTGGAGACGGTTTTCTACGTCTGCGGCATATTTCAGCTGCGCGTCGTTCAGGTCACGCCCGGCGGTATTGGATTGGGTCAGCAGGTGTCCGCTTTGATCGACCACCGTCACGTTACCCGGTGGCAGACCGGCGACGGCGCTGGAGACGAGATGCGTCACCGCGCTGATTTGCCCTTCGTCCAGCGCGCGGCCAGGTTCGAGGTTCACGGTCACGGAAGCTGAAGGGGATTTCTGTTCACGAACAAATAAAGAAGGCTTAGGCATCGCCAGATGCACACGGGCACTCTTCACCGGGCCTAACGTTTCAATGGTGCGGGCCAGCTCACCTTCCAGCGCACGCTGGTAGTTCACCTGCTCGCTGAACTGGCTGATACCGAACTTTTCCTGATCCAGCAGTTCAAAACCGACCGCACCGCCCTTCGGCAGGCCCTGCTGGGCCAGACGCAGACGCAGCTCGTGGACCTTATCAGCAGGCACCTCAAGGGCACCGCCGTTATCGGCAAAGCGATAAGGGATGTTCATCTGGGTAAGCTGGGTGACGATGGCACCGCCATCCTGATCGGAAAGGTTGCTATAGAGCGTGCGGTAATCAGGGCTTTTTGCCCATAAAACCATCGCTACAAGGATGGCAATAGCGGCAGCGCCTGCCACGATCAACGGGATTTTAGGATTCGCGCGAAGGCGGTTCATCCACTCGAGTGATTTATTTTGCGGCGCTGTCGATGCTGTTGCACTCATTGCGCACCTCTTAAATCCTGGTGGTTTACGTTATTCGTGTAGAGAAACAAAACTGACTCCCGGGTCGGCAAACACGACAAAAGTTCCATATTGATGGCCCTGCCATTATTTGATGATTCCGGATTTTCTATGCGTCAAATAACCTGGTTTTTTCACGCTATTTACCGCCATTATCTTATTGACAAGCTGTTAGTCTTGACCGCGTAAAAAACCATCCAGGGGAGAGTCATGGCTATACAGGGCATTGAAGGGGTAATCAGTCAGTTGCAGGCAACGGCGATGACGGCCCGTAATCAGAATGTGGCAGAACAACAGCCGACCATCAGCTTTGCGGGGCAACTGCATGCCGCTCTTGACCGTATCAGCGATACCCAGACCGCGGCGCGTACCCAGGCGGAGAAATTCACCCTCGGTGAGCCGGGCGTGGCGCTGAATGACGTGATGGCCGATTTGCAGAAAGCCACGGTTTCCCTGCAGATGGGAATTCAGGTGCGGAATAAACTGGTGTCGGCTTATCAGGAAGTGATGGGGATGCAGGTTTAAGCCTTTTATCTTCGCTGGCAGCCGCAGCGCTTTAATGCCACAATATTTTTTTCTTCGAAAGCAGGAAAGATGATGAAAAAAATAGCAATTGCTGGCGCGCTGCTGGCACTGACCGGGTGCGTACAGGTCGATAACTATCAGGATGTGATCAAGCATCCTGTCCCGGCGCATCTGGCGGGATACTGGCAGTCAAAAGGACCGCAGAGTAGCCTGGTCAGTCCTGAAGCGATTGCCACGCTGGTGGTGACCGAAGAGGGCGATACGCTGGACTGCCGCCAGTGGCAGCGCGTGATTGCCGTGCCGGGTAAAATCATGCTGCGTTCAGACAGCTACTACAACGTTACCCGCAAGCTGGATATCTATCCGCTGGAGCGCGATGGCGCGACGCTTGAGTATGACGGGATGGAGCTGCAGAAGGTTGACCGCCCAACGGTGGAATGTGCTGATTACCTGAGCAAAAACCCGCTGGAGAGTAAACTACCGTAGCCGTTTGTTGCCGGGTGGCGGCTTCGCCTGGCCCGGCCTACAAAAGTACCGTCCCGTAAGCCGGGTAAGCGTCAGCGCCACCCGGCATTGTTTCTACAGCGCATCTTCTATTACCCAAACGCTGACACTCCCTCCATTACAGGTAAAGGTGCCTTCGCCATCTGCCGCGGTGGTGACCGTTTCTTCGCGATTGCCGAGGAAATCACGCCACGTTTTGTCGCCGTAATTTTCCCCAAGACAAATCACTTTCTCGCCGTCGTCGCCGTTCGACATCACTACCACACAGCCGGGATCGTCTTCCGTACCGCTGCGGCTGAAGGCGATGCAGTTAGGATGGTCAAAAAACAGGGTCTGCACGCCGTGGGCAAAACGCTGCCGGGCGAGGATCAGTTCATGAAGCTGCTCAATGACCGGCATGTCGATGTGGTAGGTCTCGCCATCTCCACCCGTATCGTCATAGCTCGCCCCGAAGAGATCCGGATAAAACACGCTCGGCACGCCGTTTTCCCGCAGCAGGATCAACGCATACGCCAGCGGTTTAAACCAGGCTTCTACCGGTGCTTCCAGCGCCTGCAAAGGTTGGGTGTCGTGGTTAGCGACGAGAGTGACCGCATGGAACGGATCCGCCTCCACCAGCGTACCGGTGAAAATCTGGCTCATGTCATAATCCCGTCCCTGACGAGACGCTTCGTGGAATTTCATCTGCAGGGGAGCATCAAAGAGCATGGTTTTACCGTCGACCTGGTCAATATAGGCCTGCAGCTTATCCACCTCATGGGACCAGTATTCCGCCACAATAAACAGCGGCTGGTCAGCGACGTCCTGGACGTGCTCAATCCACTCTTTATAAAACCAGGCGGGAATATGCTTGACGGCATCCAGACGAAAACCGTTGCAGCCCGTCTGTTCCATGACCCAGCGGGCCCAGTATTTGATCTCTTCGGTGACCGCGTGATTGCGAAAATCAATATTCTCGCCCATCAGATAATCGAAGTTACCCATCTCATCATCAACCTGATCGTTCCAGCCTTCGCCAGTGTAGTCGTTGACGATTTTAAAGATGCCGTCTTCATCCGGGTTTTCAATATGGTCCACGCCGCTGAAGCATTTGTAATCCCAGACGAATTGGGAATATTGCCCGGCACGGGCAGGGAAGGTATAGCGGGTCCAGGCTTCACACTCAATGATTTCATCATCAATTTGCGTGCGGTCTTGCTCGTTCACGCGCTGAACGCGGACAGGTTCTTTCTCGTCTGCCCCCATCTTGTGGTTCACCACGACGTCCAGCAGCACGGCGATATCATTGCTTTTCAGCGCCTCAATGGCCTCCAGCAGCTGCGCTTTGTCACCGTATTTCGTGGCGATACTGCCTTTCTGGTCAAATTCGCCGAGATCGAACAGATCATATGAGTCATAGCCAACCGAATACCCGCCGGACGCACCTTTATACGCGGGGGGAAGCCAGATCATATTGATGCCGATTTCATTAAGATTAGGGGCTAACGCCGTGACTTCGCGCCACAATTCACCGCCAGCAGGGTAATACCAGTGAAAACATTGTAAAAGTGTTGGGTTGCGCATGCACCATCTCCATGAGGTCGCGAGACTCAAGTATGGCGCAGGTTTGGCAGAAATGCTGGCGTACGAAACGGTTAATGCTCGTACGCCAGTAAAATGGCTAACTTATATCGCTATTACTTTGCGGAACCAGGACATGGCCGCCTTGATTACCGTAGGTGGAGAGAACGGTTTTCTGGATGGAGGATTGCCCAACTAGCTTCGCCAGCTCATCCATTCTGGCTTGCAGCAATGTTTTTACCTGGCCTTCGTTGTCCAGGATCACCCGCAGCGTCGGGCGAAGCTGCTCCTGAATCTGCATCGAAGGTTCACTTTCCTGAGTGAGACGAGCCAGTGAGTGCACCGCATTAACATAGTCGGTTTCACAGATGATCAGATCATCCCATAGCCCCTGCCGGGCCAGTCGCAACATCAACTGGCTCTGCTCAAGGAGTTGCTGATAAAGGGTATAGAGCTGCGGTGCATTACTCATTAGACGGCGTCCTGCATCAGTTGTGGGGTACCGGCAACCTCCTTCCACCCGTCAGCGATATTGCGCAGCAATGTTTCCACCTCTTCGATGGCGCTGGCGTCGTTATTCACATTGGCGTGCAGGAGGCGACGAACCATATAGGCATAAAGGGCGATCAGGTTTTGTGTGAGCTCATCACCATTACTTTCCACCAGGCCGACCTTCAGACCGTTCTCGATAATGTTGATCGCTTTCGAAATCGCGAGTCCCTTTGCCGGGATATTGCCGTCTTGCAGGAACAGACGCGCGCGAACCAGCGCGCTGAGGGCTCCATCAAATAGCATGATAACCAGCTGTTGCTGGCTGGCGCTCATCACCGCGCTTTCAACCTCTATTTTTGCGTAGGCTTGTGTACCTTTTGCGCCGTACATGTTATCCCCCTCGGGTCTGATTAGCGTTTACTACTTGTTGCTGGACGTATTTTCAAACTGCTGCGTCAGGTAGCTACTGGTGTTGTTCAATGAGGTCATCAGTACGTCCAGCTGGGTAAACTGAGCTTTATACTGTGCCACACGAGCATCAATACGATCGCTGACTGAGTTGTATTGATCCGTCAGCTTGTTCAGCGTTTTGCTGACCCCATCTTTTGCCGCCTGGATAATCCCTTTGCTGGAGAGCCAGTCAGTCAGATTGGTGGCCATGGTGGTGGTGATACCGGTGGCTTTACCGTCGCCCACAACCAGATCTTTTACGGCGATCGGGTTATCAGTTAGCGCTTTTTTCAGCTTCGTGCTGTCCAGCTCCAGTTTGCCTGAGCTTGGGTCTGAGGTAATGCCCAGTGACGACAGCGTCTTATAGGTGGTACCGCCTACGGTGTTGCTCAGCATGGTTTTCAACTGGGTCTGGATCGTACGCAGCGTGCTGTCACCGAGCAGGGCACCGTTGCTGGCATCCTGTGCATCTGTACCTGCATCCACCGCCGTATATTTGGTTAATGTTGCAAAGCTGTCCTGAAGGGTGTTGTAAGCATCCACCCAGGCTTTCATTGCCGTTTCCGCTTTAGACGTATCTTTGGTGATCGTCAGCGTCTGGTTGCCTGTGGTGACATCGTTCAGGTTCAGGGTGATATCTTCCAGCGCATCGCTGATGGTATTGCTGCTGTTTTCGATATCTACGTTGTTCACCTTCAGCTTCGCGTTCTGCGCGGTGACGCTTTCCGTCATCCCGTTGCTGGCGTCGGTGCTGGTGCCGTTATAACCCATAAAGGATTGCAGAGCGCTGTCGCCGCTCACGCTGATGCTGACCGCGTTGTCCGCCCCGGTTTCGGTAGAGGTGATGGACAGACGATACTGACCATTACCGACGTTAATAATACTGGCGGTGACACCGGCATCCGCTTTGTTAATGGCATCACGAATGCCGGTCAGCGAGGAGTTGGCCGCGCTGATATCTACCGTCACCGGTTTTTTACCGTTGCCTGCGGTAAAGGTAATTTTGCTATCTGTCGTGGCGATAGCGGTTTTAGTATCCGCCTGGGTATTTTTGGTGGTCAGCGTTTGCGCCTGCGCCAGCTGCGACACGCTAATGGTGTATTTACCCGCAATCGCGCTGCCGGAGGTGGTGGCGCTGAATGCCGTGGTGGTGCTCGCCGTGCTGGTGGCCGTAAACAAGTCGGCTTTATTCAGCGCGGTGTTGGCGGTCTGAAACGCTTCCAGTGAACTCTTCAACGTGCCGTAAGCGCTCAGCTTGGCGGTATAAGATGACTGTTGTTTGGAAATCGGTGTCAGCTGCTCTTTTTCGGCCTTGGTCAGACTATCCAGAATGTCTGCTAACTGAAGACCCGAACCAATCCCCAATGATGAAATACTTGCCATATTTATTCCTTAATCTATCGACACGTAGAACGAATAGTGGGGTTATCGGCCTTAATGGGGGAAAGTTTACGGTTAATTTCTTTTTTTTAATGGCGGGAATAACGGTAATAGAGAAGAGTATTTCCGTGGCTAAAAAAATTATCGAGAT